>CAZLBB010000035.1:0-42196 GCA_964557415.1 uncultured Rhodospirillaceae bacterium | reverse complement strand
GTGCGGGTGAGAAGCGCAGGCTCGTAAAGGAGGACCTCCCGCAAGGGGAGGGGGGATCTGAAGGGAGCCAGGCTGAGATCTCCTGGACGGACGTCGTGGCCAATGAAGAGCGCCGACGGAGCAACCGCCATCCGCCCTCACCGCACCTGCAGCTTCGCGCCGGGGGAGGCGAATTCCTTGGGCCACACGACGACCCACTTGCCGTCCTGCACCTGCTTGATCTTGGACAGGTCGTCGCCGTAGTTGCCGATCTCGGTGAAGCGCAGCTTGCCGATGACGGTGTCGACCCTGTTGTCGTGCAGCCACTTGGCGATCGCCTTGTCGTCCAGGCTCTTGGTCGCCTTGACGCCGGCCTCGAGGAGCTGCCAGGCGGTGTAGGACACGCCGGCCTGCACGTCGGCGATCGGGTACGGGATGTTCGCCGCGGTCGCGCGCTCCTTGAACGCCTTGGCGAAGTCGGCGGCCTCCTTGTTGTTGGTGAAGGGCGGCTGGTCCTCGAAGATCGTGGTCGAGATGGCGCCCTTGGCGTCGGCCGCCGTGGCCATCGGGCCCGGCGCCGGATAGGCGTAGTAGTGGTTGCGCGGCGAGTAGTCGAGCTTCTTGAGCGCCTCCAGCAGCAGGTTGCCCTCGAGCCCGATCGCGCCCATGAACAGCAGGTCGGGATTGGCGTCCTTCACCCGCGCCGCGATCGGCCCGAAGTCGCGCGAGCCGAACTCGAACTCGAGATAGAGCACCTCGTTGAGGCCCTTCTTCTTGGCGACCTCGCGCGCGCCGACGGCGATGAAGTGCACGGACGGGAACTTGCTGGTGACGATGGCGATGGTCTTGGGCGGCTTCTCGCTGGCGGCGAGCGCGTCCATCACCAGGGTCGGCACGGTCTGCTCCGGCGTCGGGCCCAGCGCCCAGGCCGGGAACTGGCGCTCGTACTTGGCCATCTTCGGGATGCCGAAGGTGTGGTGCACCAGCAGCTTGTCGAAGCGCTCGGCCACCGCCATGGCCGAGAGGATGGCGCCGGTCGCGTAGGGGCCGATCAGCAGGTCGACCTTGTCGACCGTGACCAGCTTCTCGTACAGCGTGCGCGCGAGGTCGGGCTTGGACTGGTCGTCGAGCAGGACCCATTCGACCGGGCGGCCGAGCAGGCCGCCGCGCTTGTTGAGCTGCTCGACATAGATCTCGCCGGTGATCTTGTGCACCAGCGCCGTCGCCGCGAGCGGCCCGGTCAGCGCCAGCGTGCCGCCGACGCGCACGGGCTTCGCCTGCGCCAGCGCGGCGGACGCCGCCCCGGTCGACAGCGCCGCGCCGAGCAGCGCGGACAGGAGAAGGCGGCGGAATGCACGCGGACGCGCGCGCGCGGGACGATGCGCCTCGGTCATGGTTTCCTCCCAAAGGACTCGTTCTTCGCCGGCCGCGGGGCCGGTTGTTGCGACGAAGGCTAGCCCTTCGGCCCGAAAGGTCAACGAAAATATATTCTCTGGCCGGGAAATATATTCCGCGCTAGCCTCCGCCCCATGCAGCGCTGGGATGCGATCACCAAGCCGCGGACGGTCGCCGCGCCGCGGAGCCAGACCGCCCGGGTGTTCGAGGCGATGCGCGCCGACATCCTGGCGTGCCGCCTGCGTCCCGATCAGCGCCTGAAGATCGGCGAGCTGTGCACGCGGTTCGACGTGAGCCTGGGCGCGATCCGCGAGGCGCTGTCGCGGCTGGCGGCGGAAGGCCTGGTGATCGCCGAGGAGCAGAAGGGCTTCCACGTCGCGCCGGTCTCGACCGCCGACCTCGCCGACCTGACCACCGCGCGCGTCGAGATCGAGACCTTGACCCTGCGCCGCGCCGTTCTCTACGGCGACGTGGCGTGGGAGTCCGGCGTCGCCGCCGCGTTCGAGCGCCTGGCGAAGACGCCGGAGCGGCAAGAGGGCGACGCCATGCGCCTCAGCGACGACTGGGCCGAGGCGCATGCGGCCTTCCACGCGGCGCTGGCCGCCGGCTGCAACAGCGACTGGCTGCTCCGGCTGCGCTGGCTGCTCTACGAGCAGGCCGAGCGCTATCGCCGCCTGTCGGTCCCGGCGGGCCGCAAGCAGCGCGGCGTCGCCGAGGAGCACCGCGCCATCATGCAGGCGGCGCTCGCGCGCGACGCCGACAGGGCGGCGTCGCTGCTGGCGGAGCACATCCTCGCCACGTCGCGCATCCTGATCGCGCTTGCCAGCGAAGAGGATGCCGGAAAGAAGATCGCGTGACCGCCCCCGGCGCGTCGCGCATGCCACTAGGGAGAGAGACATGACGGTTCGTTCGCTGCAGCACGTGGCACTCGCCGTGCCGGACCTGGCGGCCGGGCACAGGTTCTACAGCGATTTCGGCCTGGAGGGCCGCGCCGAGGGCAACCGCGCCGTGATGCGCTGCCACGGCCGCGAGCAGGACCAGGTGGTGCTGGTCGAGGGCCGCAAGAAGCGCCTGCATCACGTCTGCTTCGGCGCCGGCGAGGAGGGCCTCGCGGCCCTGAAGAAGCGGCTGGAGCAGAACCGCGTGCGCCTGCTCGACGCGCCGAACGAGACGCCGGCCGACGGCCTGTGGTTCCGCGATCCCGACGAGCAGCTGGTGAACGTGCGCGTGGCCGAGGCCGCGCCCTGGCTCGACGGCACGCCGCTGAAGCTCAACTACCCCAACCACTACGGCCGCGTCGCCACGCCCTGGCATCCCAAGCGCGACGCGCCGGTCCGTCCGCGGCGCCTGAGCCACGTGCTGTGCTTCACGCCCGATGTCGAGCGCAAGATCGACTTCTACACCCGCATCGTCGGCCTGAAGCTCAGCGACCGCGCGCGCGGCATCGTCGCCTTCCTGCGCTCGGGCGAGGGGCCGAGCGACCATCACACCTTCGCGCTGCTGACCTGCGACCGGCCCGGCTTCCACCACGCCAGCTTCGAGGTCGGCAACATCGACGAGATCGGCGTCGGCGCCTGCCGCCTGCTCGACAAGGGCTACCGCGACGGCTGGGGCTTCGGCCGCCACGTCATCGGCTCGAACTTCTTCCACTACGTGCGCGATCCGTGGAACAGCCTGGCCGAGTATTCCTGCGACATCGACCACATCCCCGGCGACCACGACTGGAAGGCGACCGACTTCCCGCCCGAGGACGCGCTCTATGTCTGGGGCCCGAAGCCGCCGGCGGATTTCGGCCAGAACTTCGAGGAGAAGGACTAGCGGCGGCTGCGGCCGCCCGCCCCCTCGATCCGCCGCCGGCGATGCCCTATGGTTCCGCGGCTCGTTTCTGAGAGGAACAGGGGGATCGGATGAAGAGCATTCTCGCCGTCGCCGACGGCGGTGCGGCGCTCGACGCCGTCGTGCAGGCGGCAGGGTTCGTCGCCGGGCTGGGCCAGGGCCATGTCGACGTGCTGCACGTGCGCGACGCGATGACGCTGGCCGGCGGCGGCACGGTGATCGCCTCGCCGATCGGCGGCGAGACCGCCATCCCGATCCTGATGGAGAAGAACGAGGCCGAGCTCGCCAAGCGCGCCGACGCCGCGCGCCAGGCCTCGGACCGGCTGAAGGCCGGCTGGCCGCAGACCCGCCTGATCGACGTCGAGGGCTCGGAGGCGCGCGTCGTGGCCGCCTATGGCCGCGTGTCCGACCTCGTCGTCGTCGGCCGGCCGGGCGCCGACGAGATGAAGCCCGAGCCCGCGCACGTGCCGGCGGCGATCTTCGAGTCGGCGCGACCGGTCATGGTCGTGCCGCCGCAATGGTCGTCGGGCGGGGGGCGCCCGGGCAAGCTCGGCGACGCGGTCGTGGCCTGGAACGGCACGGCGCAGGCGGCGCGCGCGCTCGGCTACGCGATCCCGCTGCTCCAGCAGGCCGGCAAGGTCACGGTCCTGAGCGTCGGCAGGGAAGGCGAGCGGCCCGAGACCGCGGCGGTGGCCGGCTACCTGGCGCGGCACGGCATCCAGGCCGGCGAGGCCGGCCTCGACGTCGGCTCCGGCTCCGCGCGCTCGCGCGGCCGCGCGCTCTTGAACCACGTCGCCACCGCCAAGGCCGGCCTCCTGGTCATGGGCGCCTACGGCCAGATCGGCTTCCTGCGCTTCCTCGGCCTCGGCGGCGCCACCGGCAAGGTCATCACCGGCTGCCCGGTGCCGGTGCTGCTGGCGCATTAGGGCGAAAGGCGGCGGGCGTCGCGCGCCACGATTCACCTCGTCCTGTCCCCCCTCCCGCCGCTTCGACTAACGCTCAGGAGGGAGGGGGGACAGAAATCACGTTCGGCTTTGACGTATCAATCGCCCGTGAAACCGAGCATCACGCGTATTTCTTCCGTGCCAGCGCGGCGCCCTTGCCGAGCGCCTCGAGCTTGGCGAGCGCGATCTCGCGGTCCATCGGCGCGAGGCCGCAGTTGGTGCAGGGGTAGAGCTTTTCCTTCGGCACGAACTTCAGCGCGGTGCCGATCGTGGCGGCGACCTCCTCGGGCGTCTCGACGATGTCGGAGGCGACGTCGATCACGCCGACCAGCACGTCCTTGCCCTTGAGCAGCGCCATCAGGTCGGGCGGCACGTGCGAATGGTGGCACTCGAGCGAGACCTGGTGGATGCGGCTCCGGGCGAGCGCCGGGAAGAACGCCTCGTACTGGCGCCACTCCTGCCCCAGCGTGCGCTTCCAGTCGAGATTGGCCTTGATGCCGTAGCCGTAGCAGATATGCACGGCCGTGGTGCACTTGAGGCCACCGATCGCCTGGTGCAGCGCGTCGATGCCCCAGGTCGCGGCCTCCCTGGTGTAGGCGTTGAAGGCGGGCTCGTCGAACTGGATCACGTCGACCCCGTCGGCCTCGAGCGCGCGCGCCTCCTGGTTCAAAAGGCCGGCGAAGGCCATCGCCATCTTCACGCGGTCGCCGTAGTGCTCGTCGGCGATGGTGTCGACGATCGTCATCGGCCCGGGCAGGGTGAACTTCAGCTTCCTCTTCGTGTGCGCGCGGGCGATGCGCGCCTCGGTCTGGTGCGCGCGGCCCCTGAGCTTCAGCGGCCCCACCACCTTGGGCACCATCGCCTCGTAACGGTTGTCGCGGATGCCCATCTTCACCTTGTGCTCGGTGTCGATGCCGTCGACGAACTCGAGGAAGCCGTGCACGAAGTGCTGGCGCGACTGCTCGCCGTCGGTGACGATGTCGAGCCCGGCGTCCTCCTGCGCCTTGATCCAGAACAGCGTGGCGTCGCGCTTGGCGAGCTCGAGCTCGCGGCCCGAGGCCTTCCACTGCGGCCACAGCTTGTCGGTCTCGGCCAGCCAGAACGGCTTGGGCAGGCTGCCCGCCAGCGTGCACTCGAACATGGTCCCTCCCCGCTTTCGCTTTGCCCCGGGTCATAGCATTCCCGGGCGTCCGGCTCCACTTCACGACGGGGCGAGTTGCCCTCAGGCTCCAAACCGGATCAAATGCCGCCCGATTTTCGAGACGCCCGCAGAACGGGCAGGCACGAGGAGGAGGAATCCGCACCATGGCTTCGACCAGCAAGATCGCGATCGTCACGGGCGCCGGCAGCGGCGTCGGCCGGGCCGTGGCGCTGGGGCTGATGAAGGACGGCTGGACGGTCGTGCTGGCCGGGCGGCGCAAGGACGCGCTGGAGGAGACGGTGAAGCTCGGCGCCGCGACCAAGGCGAAGACGCTGGTGGTACCAACCGACGTGACGGACCCCAAGCAGATCAAGGCGCTGTTCCAGAAGACCAAGGACACGTTCGGCCGGCTCGACCTGCTGTTCAACAACGCCGGCATCGGCGCGCCGGCGATCCCGCTCGAGGACCTCTCGGTCGAGCAGTGGAAGGCCGTGGTCGACACCAACCTGACGGCGCCGTTCATCTGCACGCAGGAGGCCTTCCGCATCATGAAGGACCAGACGCCGCGCGGCGGGCGCATCATCAACAACGGCTCGATCTCGGCGCACGCGCCGCGGCCGAACTCCTCGCCCTACACCTCGACCAAGCACGCGATCACGGGCCTCACCAAGTCGACCGCGCTGGACGGGCGCAAGTACGACATCGCCTGCGGCCAGGTCGACATCGGCAACGCCGAGACGCCGATGGCCTCGCGCATGAAGAACGGCGTGCCGCAGGCCAACGGCACGATCGCCGCCGAGCCGCTGATGGACGTGACCCATGTCGGCAACGCCGTGGTGCACATGGCCAGCCTGCCGCTCGACGCCAATGTCCTCTTCCTGACCGTGATGGCGACCAAGATGCCCTTCGTCGGCCGCGGCTGACCGGGTCCGGACCGGGAATCCAGGGGGTTCCCGGCTCTCCCGGAAATGGTGCGGTGCCCTGCCCTTCCACCGGCAGGGTTCATAGCCTCCGGCCATTTCGCCTGTTTGCGATGGCGCGCCCGGCCGGATCGTGCTCCACTGGCCGGACGGCTGCGACCCTTGGGCGTGCCCGCACCGTCGGACTCGCCCCAGGGAAGGGAAGCCGCGCGGCGACAAGCGCGGCGGCCGTCCGGAGGGAAGCACGATGGCGACGATCCTGGTGATCGACGACGACCCGCTGATGCAGCAGACGATCAGGCGCATCCTCGAACGCGACGGCCACGCGGTGCACACGGCGGGCGACGGCCATGACGGCGTGACCGAGCTGGGCGCGCGCCGCTACGACCTCGTCATCACCGACATCATGATGCCGCGCCAGGAAGGCATCGAGACCATCCGCTCGATCCGCGCGACGTCGCAAGCGCTGCCGATCCTGGCGATCTCCGGCGGCGGCTCGCTCGGCTGCGGCGACGTGCTGGCGGCCGCGACCATGCTCGGCGCCAACGACGCCCTGCCCAAGCCGTTCAACGCGCGCGAGCTGGTCGCCAAGGTGCGCAGCCTGCTGCCGGCGAAGGTCTCGGCGGCGTAAGCCGAGGCCGCAGTCGACCGAGCCTGCAAACCGGGACGCTCCTTTTATTTCTCCGTCCCCCCTCCCGCAAGGGGAGGGGGGGACAAGAAAAATTCTACTGCCGCACCGCGGGCGTCTCGACCGGCAGGTCACGCCCGCGCCAGGCGAGGTACCATTCCAGCTGGATGTAGTCCTGGGCGCCGAGTTCGGACGGCTCGGCGCCGACGGCGTTGTTGCAGGCCTGGAAGCGCCGGTGCAGCGAGCCGACCGACTGCCAGCGCACGCGGTAGGCGGGGAACCCGTTGCTCTGGCCCTGGCTCAGCGTCTCGTCGCGCAGCCGCTTGCCGGCCCGCTCCACGTGGCACTGGCTGCAGGCAAGGTCGAGCTGGCCGCGCCGGCGGCGGTATTCGCGCTCGCCCTCGGCGATCGCCTCGGCGTCGTAGGCGACGACGGCGAGCCGGCCGCGCGCCTGGTGCCGGATCGCCGTCGTAAGCGCCAGCAGCGCCTGGCTCTCGTAGCCGAGCGGCGGCGCGCCCATGCGCTCGGTGCGGCAGCGCTCGACCTGCAGCTCGAGATTGATCAGCTTCCCGGGGTCGCGCGGGTCGCGCCGCGGGAAGCCGGCTTTCGCCATCGCGCCGATGGCGCCGTGGCAGTCGGCGCAGCTCTTGCCCGCGCTGCCCGCCGCCTCGGTCCACGACTGCTCGCCCTCGGCGACCCACAGCATGCCGGGATTGGCGACGTCGTCTTCCTGCATCTGCCTCAGGCCCGGCGTGGCGAAGTCGAGGCCCGAACGCACCTTCTGCTCCTCGGCCAAAGCCGCGGACGCCGCCAGGGCAAGCGCGAGCAGCGCCGGCGCGAGGCCCTGCGTCACACGAGCTTGCCGGCTCAAACGACCTTGATCGGCGTGCTGTGCCGATGGACCGAGCCGTCGTCGTCGGTCCATTCCAGCTCGACCGTGCCGCTGTCGACCGCCCTGACCTGGAACGCCATGTACGGATTGGCGGCGACGGCCGTGCCCCAGTCGCAGTCGATCACCGTCTCGCCGTTGTAGCGGCAGACGAAGCGGTTGAGGATCTTGCGCGGGATGACCTTGCCGTCCATGTCGCGGCGCAGGCCGTTCTCCATCGGGTGCATGGCGATGGCGCGCAGTTCGAACGCCTCGCCCTTCTTCGCCTCCGCCGGCATCCTGACCAGCACCTTCATCGTCACGGCGCGGTCTCCGTCACTCAAACGTTTCGGCGCAGGCGCCGGACGTGACCGTGACCTCGGCCGTCGCCGCCCACAGCGTTCCGTCGGCCAGCTCGGCCCCGGCGACGACGGTCTGCGAGCGCGCCAGGCGCAGCCTGAGCGTGGCCTCGCCGCTCGCCGACCGCGGTCCGAAGCGGATCTCCGCCGCCGTCGGATGCGGGTTGCCGGGCGCCACCAGCACGATGCGCTTGGGCACCGCGCCGCCCTCGATGCCGACGGTCATCTGCACCGAGTTGCCGTTCTCGGCCAGGATCGGCACGGCCAGCTTCACCTTGCCGAGCTGCACGGGCCTTCCGCCGAACGCCTCGCGCAGCGCGGCGGCGGCGGCATTGGCCGCCTGTGCCGCTCCTTGCGCCAGGGCCTGCGGCGGGACGAGCGCGGAGGCCGTCAGGGCCGCCGCGCCCGCCAGTACGTCCCGCCGCGCGATGCCGTCCGCTGTCGCCATCAGGCCCACTTCAGGTCCTGGTGCTTCAGCGGCAGGGAGCGGACGCGCTTGCCGGTCGCCTGGAAGATGGCGTTGCACACCGCCGCCATCAGCGGGGCCATCGAGGGCTCGCCCACGCCGCCCCACCAGTCGCCCCGGGTCAGGCTCAGGTAGCTCTCGACCTTCGGCATCTGGTCGATCGTCATCATCTCGTAGTTGTCGAAGTTCGTCTGCTCGACCCTTCCGTCCTTGATCGTGATCTCGCCGTAGAGCGCCGCGGTCAGCGCGTAGACCACGCCGCCCTCGTTCTGCGCCGCGGTATTGTCGGGATGCACGTTGTGGCCGGTGTCGAGCACGACCACGACGCGGTCGACCTTGAGCCGGCCGCCCTGGTCGACCGTGACCTCGGCGACATGCGCGGTGATGCTGCCGAAGCAGGCGTTGATGGCGATGCCGCGGCCCTTGCCCTTGGGCAGGGGCTTGCCCCAGTCGCCCTTCTCGGCCGCCATGTTCAGCACGTTGAGCCAGGACTTGTTGTGCTGCAGCATGGCGCGGCGGAACTCCACCGGGTCCTTGCCGGCGGCGTGCGCCAGCTCGTCCATGAAGCTCTCGGTGATGAACGCGTTCTGCGAGCTGCCGACCGAGCGCCAGAAGCCGACCGGCACATGCGTGTTGCGCATGACGTAGTCGAACTTGCAGTTCGGCAGGCTGTAGGCCTGGTTGTGCGTGCCGTCGACCGACGAGGCGTCGACGCCGTCCTTGATCAGGTGCGGCAGCAGGCTGGCGAAGATCGACTGGCCGCACACCGTGTGCGAATAGGCCGTCACCTTGCCGTCGGCATCGAGCGCGCCCTTGAGCCGCCCCATGCTGATCGGCCGGTAGGTGCCGTGCTGCAGGTCCTCCTCGCGCGTCCAGATCAGCTTGACCGGCTTGCCGATCGCCTTCGCGGTCTGGACCGCCTGCACGACGTAGTCCTGCCGCCCGCGCCGGCCGAAGCCGCCGCCAAGCAGCGTCAGATGCGCCGTCACCTTGTCGGGCGTGACGCCCGCGGTCTCGGCCGCCGCGGCGAGCGAGCCCTCGATGTTCTGGGTCGCGACCCAGACCTCGACGCCGTCCGGCTTCAC
Organism: uncultured Rhodospirillaceae bacterium; assembly: GCA_964557415.1. Lineage (GTDB taxonomy): Bacteria > Pseudomonadota > Alphaproteobacteria > JAEULC01 > JAEULC01 > JAEULC01. The sequence continues at coordinate 32,575 of CAZLBB010000035.1, read as the reverse complement.
GTGCGCCGTGCAGTTCATCGGCTCCATGCAGGCATGGTCGAGGAACGGCGCGAAGTACTCGGCCTCGACCTTCTTCGCCGCCTTGGCATAGGCGCCGTCGAAGTCGCCCTCGTGCCGCACCTTCACGCCCGGCTCGTCGAGGCCCTTCTTCAGGCGCGCGACGATGTCGGCCTGCTGCACCTTGGCGTGCTCGCCCTCGTCCCAGGTGATCGGCAGCGCGTCGGCCATGGCCTTGGCCTGGTAGAAGCGCTCGGCGACCACGGCGACCGCGCGGTCGCCCTGCAGCTTCACCACGCCGACGAAGCCCGGCATGCCCTTGATCTTGGCCTCGTCGTAGCTCGCGACCTTGCCGCCGAACACCGGGCACTGCTTGATCGCGGCGTGCACCATGCCCGGCACCTTGACGTCCATGCCGTAGATGGCGCTGCCGTCGACCTTGGCCGGGACGTCGAAGCGCGCCGGCGACGTGCCGGCGATGGTCCAGGCCGAATCCGGCTTGAACTTGACCTCGGCCGGCGGCTGGAGCTTGGACGCGGCCTCGGCCACGGCGCCGTAGTTGACCTTGCGGCCCGAGCCGGCATGCACGACGAACCCTTTCTCCGCCTTCAGCTCCGCGGCCGGCACGTTCAGCTCCTTGGCCGCCGCCTGGATCAGCATCTCGCGCGCGGTGGCGCCGGCCTTGCGCAGATAGGTGTGGCTGTCGCGGATGGCGCGGCTGCCGCCGGTGGCGAAGCTGACATAGACCTTGTTCTCGCGGATGTGCCGCATCACCGAGGCGAACTCCATCCGCACCTTCGACCAGTCGCATTCCAGCTCCTCGGCGACCAGCTGCGGGATCGCGGTCGACGAGCCCTGGCCCATCTCCGAGCGGTGGACGCGGATGGTCACCGTGTCGTCCGCGGCGACGGTCAGCCACGCGTTGAGCTCGGCGGCCTTGCCGGCCTGTGCTTCCGCCATGCCGTTGCCGCCGAACGGCACGTGGAATCCGAGCGCCAGCCCGCCGCCCGTGGCGGCGCTGACGGCGATGAAGTCGCGGCGGGAAAGCGTATCGAGCGCTGTCATGACGTCCTCCCTGCCGTTACGCGGCGCCGTTGGCGACGCGATGGATCGCCTTGCGGATGCGCTGGTATGTGCCGCAGCGGCAGATGTTGGTCATCGCCGCGTCGATCTCCGCATCGGTCGGCTTCGGCGTCTTCTTCAAGAGCGCCACGGCCGCCAGAATCTGGCCGGACTGGCAGAAGCCGCATTGCGGCACCTGCTCGGCGATCCAGGCCTTCTGCACCGGGTGGCTCCTGTCCTTGGCCAGGCCCTCGATCGTCGTGACCTCGGCATCGGCGACGGCGCTGAGCGGCGTCACGCAGGCGCGCGTCGGCTCGCCGTTGACGTGCACGGTGCAGGCGCCGCACTGCGCGATGCCGCAGCCGTACTTCGTGCCGGTGAGATCGAGATGCTCGCGGATCACCCACAGCAGCGGCGTGTCCGCCGGCGCGTCCACCTGGTGCGTCGTGCCGTTGACCTTGATGGCGACCATGTCGTCGTTCTCCCTTCCCGCACCCGGGGATACGGATGCGCACCCATTTTGCCGGCCGCGCGGCCGGTCCGTTCGCCTGAATTGTCGACAATGATAGCGTCCGCCCTGCCCGCGAGCGAGGCGAAGACGACGCTCCTTCCATCACATCGGCGCGAGGCGGATCAGCCGCGGCGTCACGCCGCCGGCCCAAGCCGCGCCAGCACGCGCTTGCGCGCCTCGCCGCGGTCGCGGTCGGTGACGTAGAGGAGCTGGCCCAGATGGCGCAGCATGCCGGCCTCCAAGTCGTGCAGCGTGCCGTCGGCGTACATCACCTCGCACAGCATCTCGATCAGCTCGATGCGCTCCGCCTCGGCGAAATGCCGGGCGATGACGCGGGTGAACTCGAACAGCTGCGTCGACTCGCCGGCCCGCGCCTCGGCGGCCGCCATCAGCTCGGCGACCTCGTCCTCCGCGAGCGAGAACCGTTCGCGCAGCACCTTGCCGATCGCATCGCGCTCGCGCGCGTCGAAATGCCCGTCGAGCAGCGCCGCCTCGATCAAGAGCGCGCCGGCGGCGACGTGCAGCTCGTGGGCCCCGTGGCGGCGCGGCGCCTCGCGCGCGAACAGGTCGCGCAGGAACTGCAGCGGCATGAGTCACCCGGTCCGGTCGCGGACGATCACCAGGGAATGTCCGGCAGCGCGGCGATGGCGTTGCGCAGCGAGCTCGACCAGCCCTGGCGGATTTCGCGGAAATAGGGATCGTCCTCGTCGATGCTGCGCCTGAGGTCGGTCTTCAGCGCATCCGCCCGGTAGATCAGGAGATCGAGCGGCAGGCCGACGGACAGGTTGCTGCGCAGGGTCGAGTCCATCGACAGCAGGGCGAGCTTGGCGGCGACGCGCAGGTCGGTCTCGTGGCTGAGCGCGCGGTCGAGGATGGGCTTGCCGTATTTGTGCTCGCCGATCTGCAGGAACGGCGTGCGCTCGCTGGCATGGATGAAGTTGCCGGCGGCATAGACCTGGAACAGGCGGCAGCGCCGGCCCTTGACCTGGCCGCCGAGCAGGAAGGAGACGTTGAACGCGCCCGGGTCCTTGGCCTCGAGCGCGCCGCCGACCTCGGTGTAGACCGCGCGCACGGCCTGGCCGACCAGCTGGGCGGTGCGGAACATCGAGGGCGCCGCAAGCAGCGGCTCGCTCTGCTCGCCCATGCCCTCCTCGAGATAGGTGACGACCGCCTGCGTCACCGCCAGGTTGCCGGCCGACAGCAGCACCACCACGCGCTCGCCCGGCTGCTCCCAGACCGTCATCTTGCGGAACGTCGCGATGTTGTCGACGCCCGCGTTGGTGCGCGAGTCGGACAGCATCACCAGCCCGTCCTTCAGCAGCATGCCGATGCAGTAGGTCATTGTCGCCTCACCCTTCGAAAAGCTCAGGGTGAGGAGTCTTTGTCGTCCTCGTCCTGAGCTTGTCGAAGGACGACCTACCCTACCACCCGGACGGCGACTTCGACATCCATGCCGGCATCGGCCCCGCCGACGCGGCGGCCGGTGATGGGCGCGGCCTCGGTGTAGTCGAGGCCGACGGCGAGCTTCAGGTAGTCGCCGGTCGGGCAGATGCCGTTCGCGGCGTCGAACCCGAGCCAGCCGAGATGCGGCACGTACGCCTCGGCCCAGGCGTGGCTGCCCATGCCGGCGTGCAGCTGGTCGTGCACGCGCAGGTAGCCGCTGACATAGCGCGCCGGCACGCCGATGGCGCGGCAGCAGGCGATGAACAGATGCGCGTGGTCCTGGCACACGCCGGCGCGGCGCGCCAGCACCTCGGCGGCGCCCACGCCGACGTCGGTGGCGCCCCAGCGATACTCGATGTGCCCGGCGATCCGCGTCATCAGCGCGTGCAGCAGCGGCACAAGATCGTTCGCATCGCCGGCCCTGCCGGCAAGATCGCCGACGAAACCCGCGATCGCCTCGTCGTGCCGCGCCAGACCGCGGTTGGCGAGCCAATAGCCCGGGGGCAGCGATTCCGGCTCGTCGGCGCGCAGATACGCCGAGCTCCCCTCGATCGACTCGAAGACGCCGTGCACCAGCACCTCGATCTCGCGGTGCGGTTCCGTGACCGCGAAGCTGCGCAGCGAGTTGCCGTAGCCGTCGTGCCAGTCGCGCGGACGGCCGGGCGTCCTCACCTCCCACTGCACGATGCGCTGTCCCTCGCCCGGCCGCGGCATCAGCCGGCATTGATGGATGGAGTAGGAAGCCGCCTCCGCGAAGCGGAACCGCGTCAGGTGGCGCACCTCGATCCGCATCGCCGCCCCGTCATTCCATCAGGAACTGGCGCCCGATCTCGACCGACAGCCGGGCGTTGCGCGCGACGAAGTCGGTCAGGAACTCGTGCAGCCCGTCCTGGAAGATGGTGTCGATCCGGCCATAGCGCAGCCGCGCGTGCAACTTGCCGGCGAGGCGGGTCGCCTCGCCGCGCGTGCCGTAGAGCTCGGCCAGCTTGGTCAGGTTCTCGTCGACCTGGGCCAGGCAGAAGCGCAAGCTGCGCGGCAGGTCGTGGCGCAGGATCATCAGCTCCGCCACGCGCCACGGCTCGATCTTGCTGCTGTAGACCCGCCGATACGTGCGATAGGCGCCGATGCAGCTGAGGATCTCGGCCCATTGGAAATAGTCGAGGCTGCCGCCCACGCGCTCGCCGCTCGGCAGCAGGATGTGGTACTTCACGTCGAGGATGCGCGCCGTGTTGTCGGCGCGCTCGATATAGGTGCCGAGCAGCAGGAAGGTGAACGCGTCGTCGCGCATCATCGTCGAGTAGCCGGCGCCGGTCACCATGACCGCCTGCTTCTTGATCCAGTCGATCAGCCCGCGATAGTCGAAGCCGTCGCGCTCCTGGCGCGCCAGCGCCTGCACCTCGAGCCAGGTGCCGTTCAGCCCCTCCCACACGTCGATCGTCAGGCTGTTGCGCTCGGCGCGCGCGTTGTCGCGCGCCGCGCGGAAGCACGAGAACACGCTCGACGGGTTGGCCTCGTCCAGCGTCATGAAGTGCAGCAGGTCGTCCATCGACGGCTGCCGGTGCCGCGCGGCGAAGGCTTCGCCCAGGCCGTAGATCGACGGCACCGAGCGCCATTCCCGGTCCGAGCCCGACAGCAGCGCCATGCGCTGCGTCGCCTCGAGCAGGCGCGCCGTGTTCTCGGCGCGCTGGATGTAGCGGCCCATCCAGTAGAGGTTCCTGGCGGTGCTGCTCAGCATGCGGCGTCAGCTCCCCAGCACCCAGGTATCCTTGGTGCCGCCGCCCTGGCTCGAGTTGACGACGAGCGAGCCCGGCTTCAGCGCGACGCGCGTCAGGCCGCCCGGCACGACGGTCGTCTCCTTGCCGGTCAGCACGAACGGCCTCAGGTCGACATGGCGCGGCGCCACGCCGGCGTCGACGAAGGTCGGGCAGGTGCTGAGCGCCAGCGTCGGCTGGGCGATGTAGTCCTGCGGCCTGTGCGCCAGCAGGGCGCGGAACTCGGCGATCTCGGCCTTGCTCGCGGCCGGGCCGACCAGCATGCCCTTGCCGCCGGAGCCGTGGATCTCCTTGACCACCAGCTCGGGCAGGTGCTCGAGCACGTATTTCAGCTCGTCCGGGCGGTCGCCGCGCCAGGTCGGCACGTTGGGCAGGATCGGCTCCTCGCCGAGATAGAAGCGGATCATGTCGGGCACGAACAGATAGGTCGACTTGTCGTCGGCGATGCCGTTGCCGAGCGCGTTGACCACGTTGACCTGGCCGGCGCGGATCGCGCCGACCAGGCCGGCGACGCCGAGCAGCGAGTCGGGGCGGAACGCCAGCGGATCGAGGAACGGGTCGTCGATGCGGCGATAGATCACGTCGACGCGCTGCGGCCCGCGCGGCGTGCGCATGAACACCCGGTTCTCGTCGACGAACAGGTCGCTGCCCTCGACCAGCTCGATGCCCATCTCGTCGGCGAGGAACGCGTGCTCGAAATAGGCGCTGTTGTAGGAGCCGGGCGTCAGCAGCACCACGGTCGGCTCGCGCGCGTCGCTGAACGCGACCGCGCGCAGCGCGTTCAAGAGCTCCTCGGTGTATTGCCCGACCGGCAGCACGGCGTGACCGGCGAACAGGTCGGGGAACAGCCGCATCATGACCTCGCGGTTCTCCAGCATGTAGGAGACGCCCGAGGGCGTGCGCACGTTGTCCTCCAGCACGTAGAACTCGTTCTCGCCGACGCGCACCAGGTCGATGCCGGCGATATGCGCGTGCACGCGGCCGGGCAGGTCCAGCCCCTGCGCCATGCCGACGAACTGCTCGTTGCGCAGCACCTGGCTCTCCGGCATCCGGCCGGCGCGGCAGATCTCGCGCCCGTGATAGGCGTCGTGCAGGAACGCGTTCAGCGCGCGCACGCGCTGGACCAGGCCGCGCTCGAGGAGCTTCCATTCCGCGTTGGTCAGCACGCGCGGGATCAGGTCGAAGGGGATCGTGGTCTCGTGCCCCTCGGCCGAGCCGTAGGCGCCGAAGGTGATGCCGTAGCGGCGATACAGCGCCTCGGCCTCGCGCCGCTTCGCGCTCAGGACCGCGGCCGGCGTGCGCTCGAGCCAGGCGGCGATGCGGCGATAGGGCGGTCGGGCAGCGCCGCGATCTTCCGGCAATCCGCCGGACATCTCGTCGAAAAACCGCCGCTCGGCCATGCCTCCCCCCGGTTGCGCCCCCTTTGCGTTCTCGATGCGGGGCGGCAGAAAGCGATGCAAGCCGTGCGCCAGTTGCGTGCCGCACGACCTGCCGCAGTCCCACATGCCCACGGGCGCCGCGCAGCCATTATAAAGAAGCGAGCATACTCCGCGCCCGCCCTTCAAGCGACGCCAGCCATGGGGACGCCCGATGAAGATCGTTGAAATCCGCACCTACCTGCTGGACGCGCCGCTCGAGCGGCCCTTCGCCTATTCGCAGGCCTGGTTCGACCGGCGCGCGGCGCTCCTGGTCGAGGTCGTGGCCGAGGACGGGCTCAGCGGCTGGGGCGAATGCTTCGGGCCGATGACCCGCGCGATGGCCGGCGCGGTCGAGTTCCTGAAGCCGGCGCTGATCGGCCGGGACGCCATGGCGACCGAGGCGCTGTGGCAGGCGATGTACAACCGCACGCGCGACCACGGGCAGAAGGGCGTCGCCATCGAGGCCTTGAGCGGCATCGACATCGCGCTGTGGGACCTCAAGGGCAGGGCGCTCGGCCTGCCGGTCCACCGCCTGATGGGCGGGCCGCTGCGGACCCGCGTGCAGGCCTACGCCACCGGCTTCTACCGCACGCGCGACCCGAACCAGCTCGACCTGCTGGTGGCGGAGGCCGCGCGCCATGTCGCCGAGGGCTACGCCGCCTTCAAGCTGAAGCTCGGCTTCGGCATCGCCGACGACATCCGCTTCTGCGAGGCGGTGCGCCGGCGCGTCGGCGACCGGATCGCGATCATGGTCGACGCCAACCACGCCTACGACGCGACCGCCGCGATCAGGCTCGGCCGCGCCATCGAGAAGCTCGACATCGGCTGGTTCGAGGAGCCGGTGCCGCCCGAGGACATCGAGGGCTACAAGCAGGTCAAGTCGGCCCTCGCCATCCCGGTCGCCGGCGGCGAGGCCGAGTTCACGCGCTGGGGCTTCCGCCGGCTGCTGGCCGAGCGCGCGCTCGACGTGGCCCAGCCCGACACCTGCGCCGTCGGCGGCATCTCCGAATGCAAGAAGGTCGTCGACATGGCGAGCGCGTTCGGCGTGCGCTGCATCCCGCATTGCTGGGGCACCGGCGTGGCGGTGGCGACGGCGCTGCAGATGCTCGCCGTCATCCCGCACACCCCGCCCGCCCTGCAGCCGGCCGAGCCGCTGCTGGAATTCGACCGCTCCGAGCATCCCTACCGCATGGCGGTCATCCAGTCGCCGATCGCGCCCCGGGACGGCTGGGTCGACATCCCGACCGGCCCGGGCCTGGGCATCGAGGTCGACCGCGAGGCGGTGCGCCGCTACTCGGTCGCTTAGTCGGCGCTTGCGCCGGCGCCCGGCGCCGCCTGGCGCCCTACTCCGCCGCCTTCACCAGCCCGACCGGGCAGCTGACGCCCGTGCCGCCCAGCCCGCAATAGCCGTTCGGGTTCTTCGCCAGGTACTGCTGGTGATAGTCCTCGGCGTAGTAGAACGCGGGCGCGTCGAGGATCTCGGTCGTGATCGTCCCGTAGCGCGCCTTGCCCAGCGCCGCCTGGAACGCGTCGCGCGACGCCTCGGCGAGGCGCCGCTGCTCGGGCGAATAGACGTAGATGCCCGAGCGGTACTGCGTGCCGACATCGTTGCCCTGGCGCATGCCCTGGGTCGGGTCGTGGCTCTCCCAGAAAGTCTTGAGCAGAGTCTCGTAGCCGACCTTGTTCGGGTCGAACACCACGCGCACGACCTCGTTGTGGCCCGTCATGCCGGTGCAGACCTCCTCGTAGGTCGGGTTCGCCGTCTGCCCGGCGGCATAGCCGACCGACGTCGAGTAGACGCCCGGCAGCTGCCAGAACTTGCGCTCGGCGCCCCAGAAGCAGCCGAGGCCGAACAGGGCCAGCTCCATCCCTTGCGGGAAGGGCGGCGCGAGCGGCGTGCCGAGCACGTCGTGGCGCGCCGGCACCTTCATCTGCTCGGCGCGGCCGGGCAGCGCCTGGCCCGGCGCCGGCATCGCCGTCTTCTTCTTGAACATCGACCACATGGCGGCATCTCCCCGCGGGAACTCCGGCCGACAGGATGGCCCCGGCCCGGGCGCGAGGCAACCCGTGCCGCCTGCGGCCGGCCGGGCTACAATGCGCACATCATCGTGATCGGAGCGCGGGAAATGGCGGCGCGGATCGAGGAGAAGCTGGTCGAGCGCGGGCGGTTCCGGCAGCCGGTCGACCGCGAGGCGGTCCGGCGCGACTGGGCCGCGCGCGGCTTCGACTGCCGGGACTTCGTCGACCCGCCGGGCCGGCAATGGAACGGCTTCGTGCATGCGACCAACGAGCTGGTCACCGTCGTCGAGGGAAGGCTGCGCCTGATCGTCGGCCGGCGGGAGGTGATCGCCGGGCCCGGCGACGAGGTGTTCATCCCCAGGAACGCCGAGCACTCGGTGCACAACATCGATGACGGCACGACGCGCTGGCTGTTCGGCTACGACCGATGAGAATTGTTCCGGCCCTTCTCATCGTCCTCGCCGCCGGCCCGGCGGCGGCCGACGCGCTCGCGCCGACCGGCACGCTGCGCGCCGCCTTCCTTGCCGGCAACCCGGTGCAGGGCCGCGTCGACGCAGGCACCGGCGCCGTCAGCGGGCCGGCGCCGGAGCTCGTCGCGGAGCTGGCGCGCCGCCGCGACGTGAAGTTCACGATCATGCCGCTCGCCGGCACGCGCGCGGTGCTCGACGCGGTGAAGTCGGACGCCGCCGATATCGGGTTCCTCGCCTTCGACCCGGCGCGCGCGGCGGAGGTGGATTTCTCGCAGACCTATTCGCTGGCGCACAACACCTATATCGTGCCGGTCGCCTCGCCGATCCGCGCGCTCGCCGACATCGACCGGCCCGGCCGCGTGGTCGGCGTCGGCCAGGGCGACGCCGGCGACCTCCATCTCACGCGCACGCTGAAGTCGGCCGAACTCAAGCGCAACCCCGGCGGTTCGCTCGACGAGGCCCGGCGCCTGCTGGAAACCGGCGAGATCGCCGCCTACGCCGCCAACCGCCAGCGCCTGAGCGAGGCCGTCGCGCGCATGCCGGGCCTGCGGGTGCTGGACGAGAACTTCTACGCCGTCGAGCAGGCGATCATCGTGCCCAGGGGCAATGCGGCGCGGCGCGCGATCGTCGACGCCTTCCTCGACGATACGCGCGCATCCGGTTTCATCCGCGCCGCGCTCGACCGCGCGAGGCTCGTCGGCGTGGACGTGGCCCCGCCGAACAAGCGATAGACGGGCGCGATGAACCGCATCCGCATCCCGGAGTCCGAGCTCGAGGAGCAGTTCGTGCGTTCCTCGGGGCCCGGCGGGCAGAATGTCGCCAAGGTCGCGACCGCGGTCGAGCTGCGCTTCGACGTGCGCCGCTCGCCCAGCCTGCCCGAGGCCGTGCGCCGGCGCCTCGAGCGCCTGGCCGGCCAGCGCCTGACCAGGGACGGCGTGCTGGTGATCCGCGCCGAGCGGCACCGTACGCAGGAGCGCAACCGCGCCGACGCGCGCCAGCGCCTGGACGAGCTGGTGGCGCGCGCCTCGGTCGCGCCGAAGAAGCGGATCAAGACACGGCCGACCGGTGCCTCGAAGGAGCGGCGGCTGGAGGCCAAGACGCGCCGCTCCGCGATCAAGCGCGGCCGGCGCAAGCGGCCCGACTACGATTGAACGGTGACCGTCATGCCGATGCTCATGGAGAACCAGACCTTCGCCATCAAGGACATCTACGTGCCGGCGAAGCGCCGGACCACGCTCAAGCCGGAGACGGTGCAGGAGATCGCCCGCAGCATGCTGGAAAAGGGGCAGCTCACGCCCATCCTGGTCCGCCGCGACGGCCAGCGCTACGTGCTGGTGGAAGGCCTGCACCGGCTCGAGGCCGCCAAGGCCCTGGGCGAGACGACGATCGTCGGCCTGCTGGTGCGCGCCCGGCCGGGCTGAGCGTCAGCCGGGCTCGCCGTACTCGATCCTCAACACCTCGATCGGTTCCGGGCCGGTCGGCGTGCGCACGTCGACCACGTCGCCCTCGCGCGCCTTGATGAGCGCGCGGGCGATCGGCGAGATCCAGCTCACCTCGCCCTGGTCGGGGCGCGTCTCGTCGACGCCGACGATGCGGACCGTGCGTTCGGCGTTGCGCGGATCGAGATAGGTGACGGTGGCGCCGAAGAACACCTGGTCGCGGTTCTTCTGCTGCGCCGGATCGACCACCTCGGCGATCTCCAGCCGCTTCATCAGGAAGCGCATGCGGCGGTCGATCTCGCGCAGGCGCTTCTTGCCGTAGATGTAGTCGCCGTTCTCCGAGCGGTCGCCGTTGCCGGCCGCCCAGGACACCACCTCCACCACCTTCGGCCGCTCGACGCGGCGCAGGTGAAGAAGCTCGTCCTGCAGCCGCTTATGCCCCGCGGGCGTGATGTAGTTTTTGACGCCCGACGGCAGCGCGTGGCCGGCGTCTTCGTCGTCAGTTTCTTCGCTCATGCTCTCTATATAGCCCTCGCCCGCCGCAGGCGGGAGAGGGAGAAGCCCAAGCACGGAGCGCTTGGGAGGGTGAGGGCCCGGCTCGGTGCGTGCGGCAAGCGCGTCCGAGTCTGCCGGAAGTACCGAGCCGGGCCCTCACCCGGCTCGCTACGCTCGCCACCCTCTCCCGCCTGCGGCGGGCGAGGGTTACCCACGCAGTCTTTTGTTCTCCGGATCGAACGGGCAGTCCGCGATCACGCGCGCCGGCCGGCGCTCGCCCATCAGCTCGACGGCGAGCGCCGCGCCGGGGCGGGCACGGTCGGCGTCGATATAGGCGAGCGCCAGGCTCTTCTCGATCCAGGCGCCGTAGCCGCCCGAGGTGGTGATGCCGACGACGGCGTCGCCGGCGAGGACCGGCTCGTTGCCGCGCGCGTCGGTGTCGGCGGCGTCGACCTCCAGCGTGACCACGCGCTTCTTCACGCCCGCCGCGCGCTGGCGGACGAGCGCATCGCGGCCGATGAACTCGCCCTTGCCGGGTGCCACGAAGCGCTCGAAGCCGGCCTCCCAGGGCGTGACCTCGGTGTTGATGTCGCTGCCCCAGCCGCGATACCCCTTCTCCAGCCGGAGCGAGTCCATGGCGCGGAAGCCGAAGTCGGCGAGACCCGCGCGCGACAGCGAATCGTACAGCTCGACCTGGCGATCGATCGGATGGAACAGCTCCCAGCCCAGCTCGCCGACATAGTTGAGCCTGAGCGCACGGCACGGCACACCGGCGACGGTGATGTCGCGCATGGTGCGCCAGGGAAACGAGAGGTCGCCGTTCGTCAGGCCAGAAAGCACGTCGCGCGAGCGCGGGCCGGCGACGACCAGGCAGCCCCATGCGGCCGTGACATTGTCGACCGCGACGAACTCCTGCGGGCGGCGATGCCGCTCGATCCAGTCGAGGTCGTAGAGCTCGGCCGCGGCGGCGGTCACGACGAAGAAGCTGTGCTCGCCGAGCCGCGTCACCGTCCACTCGCTGCGGATGCCGCCGGCCGGGTTCAGCGCGTGCGCCAGCGCGATGCTGCCGACCTTGGCCGGCAGGCGGTTGGCGACCAGCCGGTCGAGCAGCGCCGGCGCGTCCGGGCCCGACACCTCGTACTTGGAGAAGCTGGAGAGATCGAGCAGCCCGCCATTCTCGCGCACCATGCGCGCCTCGCGCCGCATCGCGTCGAACCAGTTTGTGCGGCGGAAGCTCAAGCGGTCGGCCGCCGTCTCGCCCGGCCGGGCGAACCATTGCGGCCGTTCCCAGCCGTTGCGCGTGCCGAACACGGCGCCCCTGGCGGCAAGGCGGTCATGGATCGGGCTGGTGCGCGCGCGCCGGCCGACCGGCCGCTCCTGGTGCGGATAGGCGATGGCGTACTCGTCGGCGTAGATGTCCTTGCAGCGCTCGATCGTCCAGTCGAGCGTCGCGTACCTGCCGTAGCGGCGCGGGTCGAGCTCGAACAGGTCGAACTCGGGCGCGCCGTCGACGATCAGGTCGGCCAGCCACTTGCCGGCGCCGCCGGCCTGGGTGATGCCGAAGCTGAAGCCGCAGGCGAGGTACAGGTTCGGCCGCCCGGGCGCCGGACCGAGCAGCGCGTTGCCGTCCGGCGTATAGGTGATCGGCCCGTTGACGACGCGCTTCATGCCGGCCCTCTCCAGCGCCGGCATGCGGCGGAAGGCGCCCTGGATGATCGTCTCCAGCCGGTCGAGATCGGGCGGCAGCAGGTCGGCGCCGAAATTCGCCGGGATGCCGCGCTCGCCGAAGGGCGTCGCCTGGCGCTCATAGGGGCCGAGCAGCATGCCCTGGCGCTCCTGGCGCAGGTAGTAGGAGACGTCGACCTCGCGCACGATCGGCAGCTCGCGCCCGAGCGCCGCGACCTCCGGCATCGCGTCGAACACGATGTACTGGTGCTCGATCGGCACGACCGGCAGGTCGAGCCCGCACAGGGCGCCGATCTCGCGCGCCCAGGTGCCGGCGGCGTTGACGACGATCTCGGCCGTGACGTCGCCCTGCTCGGTCGAAACGCGCCAGGCGTCCTTGTCGCGGCGCAGTCCCGTGACGCGCGTATGGCGCAGCACGGCGGCGCCGCCGTCGCGCGCGCCCTTGGCCAGCGCCTGCGTCGCCATCGACGGATCGACGTGCCCGTCCTCGGGATTCCAGGCGGCGCCGAGCAGGCCGTCGGTCGCGACCAGCGGATGCAGGCGCCTTACCTCGTCCGGCCCGACCAGCTCGAACGGCAGGCCGATGGCGCGCGCCTTGGCGCGGTGGAAACGGTACTCGTCCATGCGGTCCGGGTGCGAGGCCAGCCGCAGGCTGCCGGTCAGATGGAAGCCGACGCCCTGCCCCGTCTCGGCCTCGAGGCGCTGGTAGAGCTCGGTGCCGTAGCGATGGATGCGGCTGATGTTGAGGCTGGTGCTGAAATGCGGCGTGTTGCCGGCCGCATGCCAGGTGGAGCCCGCGGTCAGCTCGGCGCGCTCCAGCAGCACGACGTCGCGCCAGCCGCGCCGCGCCAGGTGATACAGCACGCTGCAGCCGACGATGCCGCCGCCGATGACGACGACCCGCGCCCGGGCCGGCAGCGTCGCGCTCATTTCTTCTCCTTCCAGGGCCGGTCGGCGACCGAATCCTCGGCGCGGCGGCGCCGGGCGGCGCGCGCGGCGGCATCGCCGCCGGCCTTGACCAGGTCGCTCTCCGCCTTGCCCGTGATCGCGCCGCCGGGACGGCGCGCACGCTTGACCGATATCCCCTCCGCGCCGGCTTCCTTGACGCGCGGCAGCGCCGCGCGCTCGACCGTGGCCACGCGCAGGCCGATCGTCGTGGTCTCGCGGAAGCAGGCGGCGATCGCCGCGTCGCGGTTCGCGGGCGCGCACAGCACCTGCACCTGCGCCGCCATGCGTCCCTTCTTGCCGATCACCGGCGCGTGGATCACGTCGATCACCTCCGGCCTCTGGCGCAGCCGGTCGATGCCGACCGCCAGGTCCTCGGGCGTCTGGTCGTCCAGTTCGAATTCGATCACGACCATGTCTTCGACGCGCCATTCGGCGGGCGCGCCGCCGTCGTCGAACACCAGCGCGCGCAGGATGTTGCTGATGCCGGGAAAGGTCCTGCTGCCGAAGCCGATGCCGGTGCCGACCAGAAGGCGCGGCGCGCGGCCGATGCCGGAGGCGCAGCCCAGATGCTTCAGGATCGCCGCTCCGGTCGGCGTGACGCGCTCGCCCGCGAGCCCGTCGTCGAAGGTGCGGAACCCGCGCAGCAGCAGCGCGGTCGCCGGCGCCGGCACGGGCAGCGATCCGTGCGCGGTGGCGACGCGGCCCGAGCCGATCGGCAGCGGCCCGACCGACCAGGACACGGCGCCGATCGCGTCGATCAGGAAGGCCGCGCCGACGATGTCGGCGATGGAGTCCCAGCCGCCCAGCTCGTGGAACGTCACCGCGTCGACGGCGCGCCCGTGCACCTCGGCCTCGACCTCGGCCAGCAGCGTGAAGATGGCGACCGCGCGCTCGCGCGCGCCGGGCGGCAACGCCGACGCCTGCAGGCGCGCGCGGATGTCGCGGAACGGCACATGGCCGTGCGCGTGTGCGGCGGCCGGCGTGGGCTCGTCCACCACGAAGCGCATGCCGGTCACGGCATGATCGCGATGCGGCGTCACGTCGAGCGTGGCGCCTTCCGGCACGCCGAGCGCGCGCACGGAAGCCAGCATCGGCTCGCGCTGTGCCGGGAAGGCATCGACCAGCGCGGCGACGGTCATGTCACCGGCAATGCCGCCGACCGGATCGAGATGGATGTGCAGTGCCATATTCCCCCAAACCGGCCCCCAACCGGAACGCGGGCGGCAGTGTGGCCTCAACTTCCCCGCGTCTCAAGCCCGGCAGCCTGTCGATTCCCCGGTTCGCCTCTTCGGAATTTCGGTGTAAGGAGTGCGCTCCCGCAGCCAACCCGAAGTGCTCATGTCCAAGCCCCACCGGTTCGACCGTTCCATCCTGCGCGAGTACGACATCCGCGGCATCGTCGGCAAAACCCTGTCGGCGGCGGACGCGCGCGCCGTCGGCCGCGGCTTCGGCACGCTGATCCGCCGCGCCGGCGGCAAGGCGGCCTGCGTCGGCTATGACGGGCGGCTCAGCAGCCCCGAGCTCGAGCGCGCGCTGGTCGAGGGCCTCAACGCCGCGGGCGTCGACGCCTGGCGCGTCGGCCGCGGCCCGACGCCGATGCTCTATTTCGCCACGCGCAGCTTCGGCGCCGACGGCGGCATCATGGTCACGGGCTCGCACAATCCGCCCGACCACAACGGCTTCAAGATGATGCTCGGCAAGGCCTCGTTCTTCGGCGAGGACATCCAGAAGCTCGGCCGGATGCTCGAGGCCGGCGACGTCGAGACCGGCGCGGGCAAGGCCGAGGACCGGCCGGTCTTCGCCGCCTATGTCGACCGCCTGGCCCGGGACTATGCCGGCGAGCGCGGGCTCCGTGTCGCCTGGGACGCCGGCAACGGCGCCGCGGGCGAGGCGGTCGCGGCGCTGACGAAGAAGCTGCCCGGCACGCACCACCTGATGTTCGTCGAGATCGACGGGCGCTTCCCCAACCACCATCCCGACCCGACCGAGGAGAAGAACCTCGCCGACCTCAAGCGCGCGGTGCGCGAGAATGGCTGCGACGTCGGCCTCGCCTTCGACGGCGACGGCGATCGCCTGGGCGCGGTCGACGGCATGGGCCGCGTGCTGTGGGCCGACCAGATCATGATGCTGTTCGCCGAGGACGTGCTGGCCGCCAATGCCGGCGCCACGATCATCTCGGACGTGAAGGCGAGCCAGCTGCTGTTCGACCACATCGCGGCCAAGGGCGGCAAGCCGCTGATGTACCGGACCGGCCATTCGCTGATCAAGTCGAAGATGGCCGAGACCGGCGCGCCGCTGGCGGGCGAGATGAGCGGGCATATCTTCTTCGCCGACCGCTACTACGGCTTCGATGACGCGCTCTACGCCGCGGTGCGCCTGCTGTCGATCCTGGCGCGGCGCCGGCAGAGCCTGGCCGAGTTCCGCGACGCGCTGCCGGCGGTGGTGAACACGCCCGAGCTGCGCTTCGCCTGCGCCGAGGAGCGCAAGTTCAAGCTGGTCGACGAGGTGCGCGAGCGCCTCGCCGCCGCCAAGGCCGACGTCAACGGCATCGACGGCGTGCGCGTGCGCACCACGGACGGCTGGTGGCTGCTGCGCGCCTCCAACACGCAGGCCGTGCTGGTGGCGCGCTGCGAGGCGAGGAACGAGGCCGGCCTCGGCCGGCTGAAAGCGCAGCTCGCCGAGCAGCTCGAGATGTCCGGACTGAAGCCCCCGGCGTTCTGAGCCTGGACGGACAGGCAGGGCACGATCCCGGCCGTGCCGCGCGTCGGCGCGGCCGGTCCTTTCGGCTTTCCCCTTCTACTCCGCCGGCACCGGAACGGGCGCCGGCCCCTTCGCGCGCTCGCCGGGCAGCAGCAGCGCGGCGGTGGCGAGGGTGAGCGCGAAGGCGGCCAGGAGGAAGAACAGCAGGGTGAAGGTGCCCGTCGTCTCCTCGACCCAGGCGGCCAGCATGATGCCGACCGGGGCGATGCCGAGCGCGATCACGAACTTGGCGCCGAAGGCGAGGCTGCGGTGCTGGCTCGGCGTGTAGCGCGCGAGCAGCGAGCCTTCCGCCGGGATCGACATCACGTGCAGCGCCAGCGCGCCCATCAGCAGCGGCACGATGCCCGGACCCGCCATGACCGCCGCCAGGAGCAGCACCGGCGCCTGCAGCGCCGAGGTCAGGATGTAGACGGTCTTGATCGGGAACCGGTCGGCCAGATGCCCGCCGTAGATCTGCGTCAGGCCGGTGCACAGATACATGCCCATCACCACCAGCCCGACCGAGGACGTGCCCTCGATCCAGCCCGACAGGCGCTCGGCCAGGAGCTTGGGCATCACCGTGGTGGCGCACTGGTAGATGAGCCCGGCGCACATCATGGTCAGCGACAGGACGACGAAGGCGCGCCACATGTCCTGGCGCGAGGCCGGCGGCTCGGGCACGCGGTCGCTCTTCCGGTCGGCGACCAGGCCGAGGCGCCAGCACAGGACCAGGACGAGGCCGGTCAGGATCGACACGATGCCGGGCAGCACGAAGGCGGCGCGCCAGGAGACCCAGTCGGTCAGCACCCCGGCCACGGCCGACGCGCCGGCCACGCCGAGCGCACCGAACAGCCCGTTGACGCCCAGCGCCTTGCCGCGCGCCGCCGCGTTGCGCACGAGCCAGGCGATGCCGACCGGGTGGTAGATCGAGGCCGCGAGGCCGATGGCGGCGAGGCCCAGCATCATCTCGGTCGGATTGCGGGCCAGGCCCGTCAGGATCGAGGCGGCGCCGGTCGCGACGAAGTAGATGACCATCATGCCGACCGCGCTCCAGCGGTCGCCGATCCAGCCCATCGGCAGGGCGGCCGCCCCGAACAGCAGCGCGCCAAGGGTCGACAGGCGCAGCAGCTCGGCATAGCCCATGCCCCATTCGCGCTCGAGCACCAGCACCACGGTCAGGTACAGCATCGTGAAGAGGTGCGAGTAGGCGTGGCCGACGCAGGAAAACCAGAGCGAGAGTCTGGCCGAGGGCCCTCGCGGCTCCGCCTGGGAGGAAATACCTGGTGCCGCCTGGGTCATGCCGATCCGGCCCGTCGATGGTTTCGGTAATTATTATTACTTTCCCTGGCTCCACGCCATCGCGCATCGCGGATGGCCACCATGCGCGTGCGACCCGGTCTGGCATTCCACCGCACCCCCGCAAAATGCCCCGGCGAGGTCACGGTTTGGCCACAGGGTTGCCATGCCGACATCGTGTAATGAATCAGCGCGAGGCAGGAAGCGGAATTCGCGGGGATCGAACGATGGTGGCCTTGAACCCTTATCCCGAAGAGGCGCGTGAACCGGTCAGGTTCGACCATGACCGCGTGGTCTGGGACCCCGACTATCGCCGGGAAGTGATCGAGCGCTTGAAGCGCGACGACACCGACCGGCGCGCCGACGCCTGAGCGCGTCGCGGCGACGACGCGAAAACGGTCACGGCCGCGCAGGTAGCCCTGCTATCGCGCGACCGGGGTCCGGGGCGACGGCAAGGTAGCGTGCCGCCCCGGAATCCCCCTGCCCCATCGCCTCCCCCTATCCCATCGCCGCCATGAACAGCCTCTCGTAGGCGGCGCGGTCCACCGGGCGCGGGTTCGTGCCGGTGCAGTGGTCCTTGACCGCCTCTTCCGCCAGCTTGGGGACCATCGCCTCGTTCACGCCCATGGCGCGCAGGCCCGCCGGCAGCTTGAGCCGCGCGTTGAGCTTCTCGATATAGACGGCCAGGTCGTAGCCGGCGGGCAGGCCGAGCGTCTGGCGCAGGCGCGCGTACTTGTCGCCGACATGGCCGTCGTTGTAGCGCAGCACGGCCGGCAGGATGACGGCATTGAGCGTGCCGTGGTGCAGGCCGAGCTCCCTGATCGCGCCGAGCGGATGCGACATGCCGTGCACGGCGCCCAGCCCCTTCTGGAACGCCATCGCGCCCATCATCGAGGCCATCATCATGTTCCAGCGCGCGTCGCGGTCGCTGCCGTCCTCCGTCGCGCGCTCGATCCAGCGCGCCGCGCGCTGGGCGCCGTCGAGCGCGATCGCGTCGGCCGGCGGATTGACGCGCGGCGACAGGAACGTCTCGATGCAATGGGTCATCGCGTCCATGCCGGTGGCCGCGGTCAGCGCCGGCGGCAGGCCGAGCGTCAGCTCGGGATCGCAGATCGCGCGCTTGGGGATCAGGTTCGGGCTGACGAGGCCGAGCTTGCGCCCGTCCTCGAGCGTGATGAGCGCGCCGCGGCCGACCTCGCTGCCGGTGCCCGACGTGGTCGGGACCGCGATCACCGGGGCAACGGAAGGGGTGATCTTCGCAGCGCCGCCCAGCATCATGACGTAGTCGACCAGCCGGCCCGGATGCGTCGCCAGCAGCGCCACCGCCTTGGCCAGGTCCATGGACGAGCCGCCGCCGACCGCGACGATGCCGTCGCATTTTTCCGCACGATACAGGTCGAGCGCCTGGAGCACGGCCGCCTCGGTCGGATTGCCCGGCGTCCCGTCGAACACCGGCACCGAATTGCCCTGCGGCAGCAGGCCCAGGACGCGTCCGGCAATGCCCGCGGCGACGACGCCGCGGTCGGTCACCAGCATCGGCCGCCGGATGCCGACCGCCTTCAGCTCGTCCGGCAGGCAGCGGATCGCGCCGTGATCGAACAGGATCGTGGTCAGGTAGGTGATCGGTACGATCGGATTCATCTTGTTCCCTCAGGTTCTTGTCTCGTTGTCGAGCCAGGCCAGGTAATCGGGATTGCCCTCCAGGATCGGCAAGGTGACGATCCCGGGGCAGGCATAGGAGTGCAGTTCCTTGACCCGGGCGATCAGGCGTTCGGCCAGCGCGGCGCGGGTCTTCGCCACCAGCACCGCCTCGTCCGCTTCCTCCATCCTGCCCTGCCACCAATAGACCGAGCGCGCCCCCGGCAGCACGTTGGCCGAGGCCGCCAGGCGCTCCCCGACCAGGGCGCGGGCGATCCTGAGCGCCTCGTCGCGCGACGGGGCGGTGATGTAGACAAGGCGCGGGGCATCGGTCGGCATGGCGTGCGGATCGCCGGGATGTGGGTTGGCGGGGCGGGCAGGCCGCGTTAGCATCCTGGCGGCCGTTGATCCGGCCGCCAACTCAAATGTTGGCGCGCGGATCGGCGCGCCAACGGTTCGGGCGCGGCGCGCGGTAGCCTTGGGGTTGGCTGGCGTCCCGCGACCGGGGGGAGCGGGGGGACATGGCCCAGCGGGCTTTGGCCGGGGCAACGGGTGTGCAGGCGGCGGAAGCATCGCCGGACGGGCAGACGCGGCCTTCGGCGCAGCAACGAGACTGGTTGAGCCGCGGCCTCGACCAGCCCGGCGGCAAGCTGCCGCTGTTCGACCGTGACGGAAAGCGGATCAACGAGCGCACGATCCGCGCCTGCATCGAGCAGGGCTGGGCCGAGCCGTGGTTCGCCAATCCGATGAAGCCGGATTGGCTGGTGTGCAAGCTGACGCTGGTCGGGCGAAAGCTGGTGTCCGGGGCGTGAGCCGCCGCATCCGCGCAGCGACGCTGATCGTTCTCGCCGCGGCGCTCGCCATCGCGGCCGCGCCCTTGGCGATCACGGGCGCGCGCGCCGACGAGGACGCGGCCGCCCTGATCGACAAGGCCAAGGCCGAGCTGGCCAAGGGGCAGACGACCAAGGCCTATCTGGCGCTGTCGAACGCGCTGGCCGCGCTCGCGGCGCGCACGCCGCTGTTCCTCACCGCGGGCGCGCTGGTGCAGGGCCCGTCGCGCGGCTACGGCCAGTACGACAAGCGCCCGCACAACGCCTATACCCGCAACGAACGGATCCAGGTCTATCTCGAGCCGGCCGGGTTCGATCATGCGCGCGAAGGCGAGCACTACCGCGTGCAGCTGGTGTGCGACTACGTTGTCCTCACGAGTGATGGCAAGACGCTGACCGCCGACCGCGCGCTCAAGGAGGTCGACGTGCTCAGCCGCCAGGCCAATACCGAGCTGGGCGTCGACCTGATGCTGCCGTATCTCGACCTCAAGCCCGGCAGCTACATCCTCGAGGTCGTCGTGCGCGACCTCCTGGCCAGCGACAGCGCCAAGGTCCGCCTGCCGTTCCGCATCCTGTGAAATCGCTTGCAGGCGAGCCCGCGCGGCTTGACGCGCTGCGGCCGGTCGGGCAACGTGACGTCGGGGATTGTCAACAAAATCACACTAGGCAGGAGGAAACGCAGATGAAGTTCCGGCAAATCGCGGTCGCCGCGGTCGCATTGGGGGTGCTGGCGCTGACCATGCCCGGCGAGGCGTGGGCGCAGCGCAAGCTGACCTTCGGCTACGACCAGCCGAAGTCCACGGGCTACGGCTTCGCGGGCGACCTGTTCGAGAAGCGGATGGGCGAGCTCAGCAAGGGCAAGCTGAAGATCGACCAGTTCCCCGGCGCGCAGCTCGGCCAGGAGCCGGTCATGCTGCAGAAGCTGCGCTCGGGCGACATCGATTTCATCATCACCTCGACCGCGAACGCCTCGACGGTGGCGCCGCAGGCCGGCGTGTTCTCGCTGCACTTCATCTTCCGCGACGAGGCGCACCTCGCCAAGGCGATCGCCGATCCGGCCGTAGTGACGGCGTTCAAGGAGATGATCGGCAAGTCGGTCCAGGGCGCGCATGCGCTGTCGCTGATCACCCTCGGCTTCCGCCACATGTACGGCAAGACGGAGGTCAACAAGGTCGAGGACCTGAAGGGCAAGAAGATCCGCGTGCAGGCGACCAAGACCGAGGATACGCACTTCGCCGCCTATGGCGCCTCGCCCGTGCACATGCCGTTCGGCGAGGTCTACACGTCGCTGCAGACCGGCGTGGTGAACTATGCCGAGAACGGCGTCAACGTGTACCTGTCGAACAAGCACTACGAGGTCGCGCCGGTCCTGAACATGACCGAGCACGAGGCCAACAACAACATGCTGTGGGTCAGCGACAAGACCTGGAAGAGCTTCAGTGCCGAGGAGAAGAAGTGGGTCGAGACCGCCGCCGCCGAGGTGGGCAAGCTCGAGCCGCCGCACGCGCTCAAGCTGGAGAAGGAATCGGCCGAGAAGCTGATCAAGCTGGGCGTGAAGGTGAACACCAAGGTCGACAAGTCCGGCTTCTCGAAGGTCTCCGCGCCGATCCAGGACCAGCTCGCCAAGGAGCTGGGGCCCGACGCGGTGAAGCTGCTGGACCTGGTGCGCAAGGTGAAGTAGCCGGCCCGGATCCGGGACAGGCGCTAAGGGCGGCGGCGCCGGCAGGAGCCGCCGCCCTTCGCGCGCGAGAAACGGAAGCATGGCGGACAGCAATTTCGCATCGCACCGGGCGCTGGTGATCCAGAAGCACCGGCACCTGAAATGGAAGGCGCTCGACCCGCTCGAGGCGCTGCTGATGATCCTGTGCGGCGTGTGCATGGTCGGCTTCACGCTGTGCGCTTTCTTCGACGTCGTCACGCGCACGCTGAACGTCCCCTGGCTCTGGCTGCAGCAGGTGACGACGGGGTTCTTCGCCTGGGGCGTGTTCGTGGGCATGGCGGCGGCCACGCGGCGCCTGGACCATATCTACCTCGCCGAGATCACCCGGCGCATGACCGGTACCAAGCGCCTGGTCATCGAGACGCTCAACCGCCTGATCCTGCTGGTGATCGCCGGCTTCATCGTCTGGTTCGGCATCGAGAACGCCATCCACGACCTCGGCAGCTACCGCATGCCGTCGCTGATCCCGCTGACGTTCTACACGGCCTCGGTGCCGCTGGCCGGCGCGCTGGTCGTGCTGTTCACCGTCGAGCAGATGATCAACGGCTTCAAGAACGGCTACGAGGGGCCCGAGGACAGCGAGTACTCGGGAGAACCGGACGAATGAGCTCGACGGCGATCCTGGTCCTGATGGGCCTGACGTTCCTGTTGCTGGGCTACATGGGCGTGCCGGTGGCTTTCGCGCTGATCGGCGGCGTCCTGCTCGCGACGGCGCTCACGCCGGTCAGCTTCCAGTCGATCATCGGCCAGCTGTTCCACGGCATCGACGCGGAAACGCTGCTGGCCATCCCTTTCTTCCTGCTGGTCGGCGAGCTGATGACCTCGGCCGACGTGACGCAGCGCATGATGCGGCTGGCCCAGGCGCTGGTCGGGCATCTGCGCGGCGGCCTGGCGCAGGTGGTGACGCTGTTCAGCATGTTCTTCGCCGGCATCTCGGGCTCGTCGGCCGCCGACGTGGCGGTCTTGAGCCGCAGCATCGCGCCGGAGATGGACAAGGAGAAGTACGACCGCGCCTTCACCGCGGCGCTGATCGCCTCGGCCTCGACCATCGCCAACCTGATCCCGCCCTCGATCATGGCGGTGGTCTACGGCGCCACCGGCAACGTGTCGATCGGCGGGCTGTTCCTGGCCGGCGTGGTGCCCGGCGTGATGATCGGCATCGGGCTGATGGTCTACAGCTACTTCTTCGGCCCGACCGGGCATCTGAAGCCGCGCGCAAAGCTGGTCGAGGTCTTCGCCGCCGCGCGCGGCTCGGCCCTGCCGATGGTGATCCCGGTGATCATCATGGGCGGCATCCTCACCGGCTGGTTCACCCCGACCGAGGCCGGCATGGTGGCGGCGTTCTACATCCTGCTGGTCCTGATCCCGGCCCTGCGGCCGACCCATATCACGAAACTGCCGCAGGACTTCATGTACACCGGCCTGCTCTATTCGCTGCCGCTGGCGGCGGTCGCCGGCGCCTCGGCCTTCGGCTGGATGCTGGCCTATCTGCGCGGTCCCGACACGGTGGCCGAGTACATCCAGGCCTACGCCGGCACCGACCCGCGCATGATCATGTTCCTGCTGGTGCTGCTGTTCATCCTGGTGGGCGACTTCGTCGACGCCGTGCCGGCGATCATCATCTTCATGCCGATCGTGCTGAAGCTGGCCGAGCTGGGCGACATCAACTCGGTGCACATGGGCGTGGTGATCATCACCACCCTGGTGTTCGGCCTGATCACGCCACCCTACGGCCTGTCGCTGCTGATCGGGGCGAAATTCGTCGGCGTGCCGTTCTACAGGGCGATGTACCGCTCGTTCCCGCTCTACATCGTGTTCCTCGGCACCATCGCCTTCACCGTGCTGTTCCCCGAGATCGTTCTCGCCCTGCCGAAGTGGCTACTGCCGGAATCGGTCGGCTGCTTCAAGAACCCCAGCGGCGCCGGGTACATCTGCCCGAGCTGAGCCGCGACGCACTCCCCGCCGGAGGCGGAGCGAGGCGGGCTTGTCCCTTCTCTTCGGGCCAGCCGCTCCTCGATCAATCTTGTGCGCGCTGCTCCGTCCTCATGGGCAGCATCAGGCTTCCGAGGGCGGCGACCAGCAGGCCGCCGCAGACCAGCGCGAAGGGCAGCGCGCCGTAGTGCTGCGTGACGCCGATCACGAGGGACGCGATCGAACCGGAAGCCAGTTGCAGCGCGCCGAGCAGGCCGGCGCATGCGCCGATGTTCCGCGGCAGCGCCTCGATGGCGCCGATCGTGGCGCTCGGCTGGCTCATTCCGCTGCCGATGAACGAGGCGGCGACCGGCAGGAAGACCGCCGCCGGATGGCGGATGTCGGCGGCCACCAGCCCGATCAGGGTGC
This sequence comes from uncultured Rhodospirillaceae bacterium, assembly GCA_964557415.1. Classification (GTDB taxonomy): domain Bacteria; phylum Pseudomonadota; class Alphaproteobacteria; order JAEULC01; family JAEULC01; genus JAEULC01. The sequence continues at coordinate 8,752 of CAZLBB010000035.1, read as the reverse complement.
AGCCGCACACGGCGATGATCGACCCGCCGATCCACGTCATGGTCTCGATGCCGGCGCGCTCGGTCAAGCGCCCGGCTAGGAAATTGCCGGTGATGTAGGACGCCCCGGCGACCACGTAGTACAGGCCGAACATCGAAGGCGGCTGCTCGAGAAGGTCGATCACGACATGCGGGGCGCCGGCCACGAAGGCGTAGTAGGAGGAGATCGTGCAGATCGAGTACGCGCCGAAGCGGCGGAACCGCGCCGACCGCAGCGCGGTTGCGTAGAGCGCGAGCATCGGCACCAGCGACGGCAAGGGCATGCGCACGGCGAGCGTTTCGCCGGCCAGGCGGTACGAGAAGATCGACAGCAGGACGCCAAGGACCGCCATCAGCAGGAACGATGCCCGCCAGCCGTGCCACTCCTCCAGGAACGCGCCCGTGACCGGAGCCACCGCGGTGGCCATGGCCATCGTCATGGTGACGTAGCCCAGCATGCTGGCCGCCTTGTCCCGTTCGTGCATGTCGCGGATCATGGCGCGGCCGACCATGACGCCGGCGCATCCCCCCGCCGCCTGCACCACGCGCGCGAGGATCAGAAGGCCGATGGAGGACGCCGCCAGGCAGAGGCCGGTGCCGACGACATAGATCGCCAGCCCGGCGAGGAGCACGGGCCGGCGTCCGAAGCGGTCGGACAGCGGCCCGTACAGCAGCTGCCCGATGCCGAGCGTCAGCAGATAGAGAGTCAGCGTGAGCTGCACGGTCGCGCCGCTGGTGGCGAAATGCTCCACCAGCCCGGGCATCGACGGGATGAACACGTTGGTCGACAGCGACGGCACCGCCGTCAGCGCCACCAGCAGCAGCAGGGGAGGTCCCTTCGCCGTTCGCAGGTGCGTCACCGCCGTCGCGGCGCCTGCGCCGTCGGGCCGCCGGCCGCGCTACGCCATCGGGATGAAATGCATGTCCTCCGCGGTCCACCCGACCGGCAAGGTCGACCCCTCGCGGACCTCCCCGTACTGCGCGCCAGACACGCGCACGCGCAGCGGGACATCGCCGGCCTTTCCGATCAGCAGGATGCTGTCGCCGTAGTTGACAGTGCCCTCGACGACGAATTGCACGACCTTGGCGAACTTCTCCTTCGCCTGGCCTTCGACCGGCCGCAGCCGCTCGGGCCGGATCAGGACATGGACCTCGCCTGCTCCGGCCGTACCGCGCGCCGCGGGCGCGCATGCCTCGCCCAGCCCTTCGAGCACCAGGGAGCCGGCGCCGGCGGCGTCGAACCGGCCCACCAGGAAATTGCTGTCGCCGATGAACTCGCCGACGAAGCGCGTCGCCGGCCGGTGATAGACCTCGAGCGGCGGCGCAACCTGCTCGAGCTTGCCCGCGTTGAACACCGCCACCCGGTCCGACATGGTCATGGCTTCGGTCTGGTCGTGCGTGACGTAGACCATCGTAATGCCGACCTCGCGGTGGATGCGCTTCAGCTCCACCTGCATCTGCTCGCGCAGGTTCTTGTCCAGCGCGCCCAGCGGCTCGTCCAGCAGCAGGACGTCCGGGCGGAAGACCAGGCCGCGCGCCAGCGCGACGCGCTGCTGCTGGCCGCCGGAGAGCTCGCGCGGGTAGCGCTCCGCGAACGCGCCCAGCCCCACCAGGTCCAGGGCCTCGCCGACGCGCCGCGCGACGTCCTGCCTGGGCGCGCCGCGCATCTTCAGCGGAAACGCCACGTTGCGCGCCACCGTCATGTGCGGAAACAGGGCGTAGTTCTGGAACACCACGCCGATATTGCGATGATACGGCTTCTGCCGCGTCAGGTCCTTGCCGTCGAGCTCGATCGCGCCGGACGTCGGATTCTCGAATCCGGCCACCATCATCAGCGTCGTCGTCTTGCCCGACCCGCTCGGCCCCAAGAGGGTGATGAACTCGCCGCGCCGGATCTCGAGATCGATGTCGTCGACGGCATTGACCCTGCCGTCGTACGACTTCACGACGTTGCGCAGAAGGAGGTAGGCGGCAGGCAACGAGCTACTCCCTGAACTGCGCCGCGCGCCATTTCAAGGCGGCGCCCAGACCGTCCTTCTTCTTGATCTCGTCGAACTTCATGCCGAATTCCGTCTTGGCGGCATAGAGCGGCGCCACGACGTCGAGGCCGGCATTGATGGCGTTGCGGAAGCCGCCCGCCTCTGCGCCGCGGTTGATCGACAGCTTGGCCGCGTACAGCGCCTCGGGCGAGATCAGGGTCATGCGCTTGGCGAACTTCAGCGTCGCCGCGCGCAGCTCTTCGACCGGGACGACCTTGTTGATCATGCCGAGCCGAAGCGCCTCCTCGGCATTGATGCTGTCCCCCATGTAGAGCAGCTCGCGCGCCTTCTTGAGCCCGACCAGCCACGGCATCACGATCGCGGGCCCGACATCGGAGAAGCGCACCTCGGGCTCGCCGAAGCTCGCATCGGACGCGGCGATGGTGATGTCGCAGAGCATCGCCAGCTCGCAGCCCCCGCCCAGCGCGTGCCCCTGGACCGAGGCGATCACCGGCTTCTTCATGTCCCAGGGCATCATTTCCAGGGCGAGGCCGTCGCGCAGGTTCTCGTGCCATTTCAGCGCGTCGTGCCTCCACGCCTCCTTGGCCGGATCGCCGCCGGTGATGTCGTAGCCGACGCAGAAGCTGCGGCCCTCGGCGCGCAGGACGACGACGCAGGTCGCCGGATCCTCGTCCGCCTTGCGGAAGGCCGCGACCAGTTGCGCCCGCAGCTCCTTGCTGAGCGCGTTGAGCTTGGCCGGGCGATTCAGCGTGACGATGCCGACCTTTTCGTCGGTTTCGTATTTGACGAGCGTTTCCATGGCGTTGATCATTCCTTGCTGGCTTGGATCGGCGCGATCAGCGCGTCGACGACGACGCATCCCTGCCCTTGCGGCAGCACCTTGATCGGGTTGAGATCGATCTCGGCGATCCGGGAACGGTCGGCATGGGCGAAATCGCCCAGCGCGTATAGACAGCGCGCCAGGCTGGCAACGTCGGCCGGCGGCGCGCCGCGGATGCCGCGCAGCAGCTTGACGCCCTTGATTTCGCCGATCATGTCCTCGGCGTCGCCGGCGCGCAGGGGCAAGGGCCGCAGGGCGAAATCCCGCATGACCTCGATCGCCACGCCGCCGATGCCGAACGCCAGGGCATGGCCGAAATCCGGATCGCGGCTGACCCCGGCGAATACCTCGATGCCGTCGCGGACCATCTGCTGCACCAGGACTCCGGCCACGGTCGGCTTTCCCGGGACTTTCGCCAGGCGCTCCTGAAGCGTGCGCCACGCCGTCGCCATCGCCGCGTCGTCCCGGATGTCGACGATGACGAGTCCATGCTCGGACTTGTGCGCGATGTCGTCCGAGACCACCTTCAGCACGACGGGATAACCGATCGCCCGGGCCCCCTCGGCCGCCTCGGCGGCGGACGCAACCAGCACCTCGCGCGTGACCGGGATGCCGTGCTGCGCCAGCAGGCGCTTGGCGTCGAATTCGTTGATCGACGGGCGCTTCGCGCCTCGCAGCAAGGTTTCGATGCTCGGCCCCGCGGCGCCGGACGGCGGACGGAGTTCCGGCCGCGGCTGGAGATGGCGCGCGAGCTTGTCGATTGCGCCGAGACCCTGGCGCGATCCTCCGATCGTCGCGATGCCATGTTCCCGCAGCAGATTGACCTGCTCGCGATGCATCACGCCGGGGCGCATGTTCATCAAGTAGTGCGGCTTCCGGCTGGCCTTCGCGGCGTCCACGAGCAGCCTGGTATAGTCGAGCGTGCGCTCGGCGCGGCCCATCGGCTGGCCGTCGCAGCTGTCGCTGCAGAATACGATGACGTCCGCGGTCGGCGTCTGGTCCAGCACCTTCAGGGCGTGCGGCAGGTTGGTCGCATAGTCGCCGTTGCCCCAGGCGTCGAGCGGGTTGCCGTCGCCGGTGATCGCGCCGATCACGCGCTCGGCCTCGCTGCGCGAATCCGGCGGCAAGGGCGGCAATTCCAGCCCGCGCTCCGACGCCACGTCCAGCACCAGCTCGGCCTGTCCGCCCGAGGCCGTGACGACGGACAGCCGCCTTCCCCTGGGCCAGCGTTCGCCCTGGCACACGGCGAGCACCTCCGTCAGCTCGTCCATGTCATCGACCTCGATCGCGCGGTGCGCCTTGAGCACCTCGGAGAAGACGCGCGACTCGCCGGCCAGACCGCCGGTATGGCTGGTGATCGCCCGCTTGGTCCGCTCGGTACGGCCGACCTTCAGCACCACGACGGGCTTGCCGCGATCGGCGGCGCGGTCGAGCGCGGCGACGAAGCGCTCCGGCTCCTTGACTGTCTCGGTGAACATCGCGATCACCCTGGTCGCGGGATCGTCGATCAGCGCTTCCACGTAGTCCGCCGCGCCGATCAGCGCCTCGTTGCCCGACGAAATGATGTGGCTGAAGCCGAAGCGGCGGATGTCGGCCACCAGGCCGATGCAGATCGAGCCGCTTTGCGAGATCAAGCCCACATTGCCGGCGAGACCCGCCGGGTCGCGCAGTTCCTGGATGTAGACCGAGCTGCGCGTCGCCGGGTTGAGCACGCCCATGCAGTTCGGGCCGTTCAGCAGGATGCCGGCCTCGCGGCAGATGCCGACGATCTCGGATTGCAGCCTGGCGCCCTCCTCGCCGCGCTCGGCGAAGCCGCCGTCGAAGATCGCCGCGGCCTTGGCGCCCTTCGCCGCGAGCGGCCGGAAGTTCTCGAGGATGCGCGTATAGCTGACGCAGAAGGCGACGACGTCGGGCGCCTCGGGCAGGGCTTCGACGCTGGGATAGCAGCGATGGCCGAGGATCTCCGGGTACTTCGGATTAATCGGGTAGACCTTGCCCTCGAAGCCGATGCGCTCGGCGGAAACGATCAGCGACCGCCCGAGCCCCGGGCGCTCGGACGCGCCGAGGATGGCGATCGATTTCGGGCGCAGCAGCGCATCAAGGGACATTGGCGGGCTTTCTCCTCAGGAGCACGGACAGGAGGACGCCGAGCAGCACGGCGCTTATCAGAAGCGAGGAGACCACGGCGATCACCGGGTCGGACTCGAGACGGATGCTCTCGTACATCTTCTTCGGCAAGGTCGCGGCGTCGCGCCCGGCGATGAAGATCGAGACCACCGCCTCGTTGAACGACGCCAGGAAGGCGAACAGTGCCGCAACCATCATGCCGGGACGGAGGACCGGCAGCGTCACCCAGAAGAACGTGCGCAAGGGCCCCGCGCCGGAGCTCATCGCCGCGCGCTCGAGATTGCGGTCGAAACCCTTGAGCGTGGCGCACACGACCAGGAAGGCGACCGGCACCGCAAGCACGCCATGGGCCAGAACCACGCCGGGAATCGTGCCGTTGAGACGCGCGGCACTGAGATAGCCGTAGTAGGCCAAGGCGGCGACGACATGCGGCACGATCAGCGGCGACATCATCAGCAGGTTGAACAGCGACTTGCCGCGGAAGCGGTGCCGCACGTAGCCGAACGAGGCCGGCACCACGAGCAGCATGGTGAGGATCATGCTTAAGGTGGCGATCACGAAGCTGTTGAACGTCGGGTCGAGCCAGTCGTGCGAGGTGAAGAAGCTGCGGTAGTAGCCGAGGGAATAGCCGGGCGGGGGGAATTGGAACGATACCGCGGTGCTGAACGACATCGGGATGATGATCAATATGGGCGAGATCAGGAACAGCGCCACGAGGATCGCCAGGGCCAGGACCATCGCCGCCTCGCTAGCCCCAGAGGCGGTCGAGGCCGAAGAAGCGGTTGTAGACCGCCAGCACGACCGAGGTGGCGATCAGCAGCACGACGGCCACGGCCGAGGCGAATCCCCAGGCCAGCAGCTCCTCGATCTGCTGGTTGATGAGCTGCGAGATCATCATGTCCTTCGGCGTGCCGAGCAGGATCGGCGTGATGAAGAAGCCGAGGCAGATGGTGAAGACCAGGATGCTGCCGTTGACCACGCCCGGCAGGCTGAGCGGCAGGAACACCTCGCGGAATGACGCGTTCGGCCGCGCGCCAAGGCTGGCGGCCGCGCGCAGGAGGTTCGGATCGATCTTCTTCATGACGCTGTAGAGCGCCAGGACCATGTACGGCAGCAGGATGTGGACCATGCCGAGGGTCGAGCTGAAGGTCGTGAACAGCAGGCGCGGCGGCGGCCCCAGGCCGAGCGCCTGGTGGATGCCGATCACCGGCCCCTTGTTGCCGAGAATCACCAGCCAGGCGTAGGTCCGCACGATGAACCCGGTCCAGAAGCAGACCGCGACGCAGATCAGCAGCGCGGTCGACACCCAGTCGTTGCGCCGGGTCATCATATAGGCCACGGGGTAGCCGAGCAGCAGGCAGGCCACCGTCACCGTGAGCGAGGTGGTGAAGGTGTTGAAGAGGACCCGCGTGTAGAGCGGGACGCTGAAGATGCGCTTGTAGTGCGCGATGGACAGCGCGGGATCGGTGATGCTGAGCAGCAGCACGTAGCCGATCGGCAGCACGAACATGACCAACAGCGCCAGCGTCGCCGGCGCCAGCAGCAGCCACGGCACCGATTGGCCATCCGCCGCGCGCGCCGGCGCCGCGGCGCCGGCGGCGGGCAGGGCCGCTGTCAGCTGGCCAGCCATTGCGTGAAGCGTTCCTGCAGCTTGGCGGCGTTGGTCGCCTCCCACTCCACGTTCGTCGGCACGGTCACCTTGGCGTTGTCCGGGAAGGTCGGCATCTGCTTGGCGATCTCGGGCTTCACGAACTCGTAGGCCTTCGGGTTGGTCGGCCCGTAGTACAGCCGGTTGCAGAACTCCGCCTGCGGCTTGGGCTGCACCGCGAACTGGATGAACTCCCAGGCCAGCTTGCGGTTGGGCGCGCCCTTGGCGACGCCCCACATGGTGATGCCGACCGTGGCGCCGTTCCACACCAGCTCGACCGGCACGCCCTGCGCCGCCAGCTCGCTGGCGCGCGCGTTCCACATCGCCATCATGTCGATCTCGCCGTCGCGGATGAGCTGCTGCGACTGGTTGCCCTGCGTCCACCAGACCTTGATGTGCGGCTTGATCTGGTCGAGCTTCTTGAACGCGCGGTCGAGGTCGAGCGGGTAGATCTTGTCGCGCGGCACGCCGTCGGCCAGGAGCGCGAAGATCGCCGAGCGCGGGGCGTTGTTGTACAGCGACCGGGTGCCGGGGAACTTCTTCACGTCCCAGAAGTCGGCCCAGGACTGCGGGCCGCCGTTCGGGAACTTGTCCTTGCGGTAGGCCAGGTTGGTGCCGAGCGCGCAGTACGAAATGCCGTTCGCGAACACCGCGTCGGGAAACAGCTTGTCCTTCTGCACGACGGTCCAGTCGATCGGCTCGACCAGGCCCTCGCGTTCCGCGCGCAGCCATTCGGCCTGGTTGATGGCCGTGATGTCCCATTCGTAGCTGCCGCTCTGCACCTGCGCCTTGAGCTTGGCGTAGGACACCGGCGCCACCGTGCGCACCCGGATGCCGGTGGCATCGGTGAACGGCTTGAAGAACGCCGCCTCCTCGGCGGCGGTCCAGCTGCCGCCCCAGGTGTTGACGTAGATCGTGCGCGTCTGGGCGATGGTGCGCTCGGTCACGAGCAGCGGGCCGAGGGTCGCGCCGGCGAGGGCCGCCCCGCCCGTCTTCAGCAGTCGGCGACGGGCGACGATCGTGGATTTGCTCCTGGCCATGTTCCTCCCTTTCCTTTGTTGCGGCGCCTTATCGGCGCTCGGTCGTCCGGCTGGTCAGGTCGCCAGCCACTGCGCAAAGCGTTCGCGGATCTTGGCAAGGTTCGGCGCCAGCCATTCGGCGTCGGGCTGGTGCGCCGCCTTCAGCCGGTCCGGGCGCGTCGGCATCTTCGCCGCGACCTCGGGCGATATGTGGTCGAAGGATCGCGGGTTGGTCGGCCCGTAGGGCAGGATCGAGCAGAAGGCGGCCTCGCGCCGCGGATCGGAAACGAAGTTTATGTACTGCCATGCCAGCTTCGCGCGCGGCGAGCCTTTCGCGACGAAACGGTAGCTGGTGTAGTTCTCGGCGCCGTTCCAGACGATCTCGAGCGGCACGCCGCGGTCGATCAGCTCCTGGGCGCGCGCGTTCCACATGGCGATCATGTCGACTTCGCCGTCCTGGATCAGCTGCTGCGACTGCGCGCCCTGGCTCCACCAGACCTTGATGTGCGGCTTGATCTGGTCGAGCTTCCTGAAGGCGCGGTCGAGGTCGAGCGGATAGAGCTTGTCGGCCGCAACGCCGTCCGCCAGCAGCGCGAAGGCGAGCACGGTGAACGAGCGGTCGTACAGGCAGCGGGCGCCGGGAAACCTCTTCACGTCCCAGAAATCGGCCCAGGACTGCGGTCCGCCGTTGGGGAACTTGTCCTTGCGGTAGACCAGGCACGTGCTGAGCGTCAGCGACGAGACGCCGTGCGACTTGATGTTGGCCTCGGGGATCACCTTGCGGTCGATCACCGAGAGGTCGACCGGCTCCAGCAGGCCCTCGTGCACCGCCTGGCTGTACTCGACGATGCCCAGGCCCGAGACGTCCCATTCGTACTGCCCGGTCTGCACCTGCGCCTTGAGCTTGGCGAAGGACACGGGGGCGACGGTGCGCACCTGCACCCCGGTCTCCCGCGTGAACGGCTTGAAGTAGGCGGCGTCCTCGGCCGCCGTCCAGCTGCCGCCCCAGGTATTGACGTAGAGCGTCCTGGCCTGCGCCTGGGCCGGGCGCCCGAGCACGCCGCGATCGGCCGCGGCGGCGGCGGCGAGCGCCGCCGCCGACCGCAGCAGCGCGCGGCGGC
>CAZLBB010000034.1:0-43334 GCA_964557415.1 uncultured Rhodospirillaceae bacterium | reverse complement strand
GTCCTCCGGATTTGGCGGCCGATCCCTCACCCGCGAGATCGGCCAGGCTGTTCTTGAGCTGGCGCCGCGCGCGCACCAGCAGGGATTCGACGGCGCCGACCGTGATGCCGAGGATCTGCGCTGCCTCGATGTTGCTGACGCCGTCGAAATGGCACAGCGCCAGGGCGGCGCGCTGGCGCTCCGGCAACTCGGCGACCGCGTCGCCGACGCGCCTGCGCGTCTCGCCGCTGGCGATGGCGTCGAGCGCCGAGGGCGCGTCATCGGCGATCTCCGGCACCGACTCGATGTCCTCGCCGACCGGGCGGCGACGGCGGTCGATGCAGAGATTGACCAGCACGCGGCGGAACCAGGTGGCAAACAGCGCGTCGCCGGCCGCCGTCTGCGGCCGCCAGTTCGGGGCCTTGACCCATACGCGCATGAACGCCTCTTGCACCACTTCCTCCGCGTCGGCGCGGTTCAACGTGATCCGGCCCGCCAGGGCGGTGGCGCGCTGGGAATGACGCGCGACCAGCCGGGCAAAGGCCCGCTGGTCGCCGCGACCGACCGCGGCCATCAGCTCCTCGTCGCTTTGACCGTCCATGTCGCCCGGCGCTTCCCGGCCCGTCCTGTCCTGGCTCGACGTTCCGGTTGCCAGGATACACGGGCGAGGCGGCGGAATCCTGCGCCCGCGCCGGGCGCAATCGGCACAACCGGGCAAAGGTCGTGCTATTGGTAGCGTTAAGACATGGAGACCCGCCGATGCCCACCGCCCTCTTCACCCATTCGGCCTGTTTCGAGCATGATCCCGGCCGCCATCACCCGGAAAGCCCGGCGCGCCTGAAGGCCGTGCTCAACGCCCTGGAGGCGGAGGAGTTCGCGCTGCTCGACCGGCGCGAGGCGCCGCGGGCCGAGCTCGACCAGGTCGCGCGCGCCCATCCGCCGCGCTTCGTCGAGCGCACGCTTGGGGCCGTGCCGCAGGCCGGCCACGCGGCGCTGGACGGCGACACCATCATCTCGCCCGGCTCGGGCGAGGCTGCCCTGCGCGCGGCGGGGGCAGTATGCGCCGCAGTCGACGCGGTCATGACGCGCGAGGTGCGCAACGCCTTCTGCGCCGTGCGCCCGCCGGGCCACCACGCCGAGCCGGAGATCGCCATGGGCTTCTGCATGTTCAACAACGTGGCGATCGGCGCCTACCAGGCCCGTGCCAGCCACGGCGTCAGGCGCGTCGCGGTGATGGACTTCGACGTGCATCACGGCAACGGCACCCAGGCGATGTTCTGGGGCGATCCCGAGCTGTTCTATGCCTCGACCCACCAGTTCCCGCTGTATCCCGGCACCGGATCGCGCGAGGAGCGCGGCGCGCACAACAACGTCGTCAACGTGCCCTTGCCGCCCATGAGCGACGGCGTGCGTTTTCGCGAGCAGTTCCTGGCCCATGTCGGGCCGGCCATGCGCGCCTTCAAGCCCGAGCTGGTGATGATCTCCGCCGGCTTCGACGCCCACGAGTCCGACCCGCTGGCGAGCCTACGGCTGCGCACCCCCGACTACGCCTGGGTCACGGCCGAGCTGGTGAAGATCGCCAACGAGCATTGCCAGGGCCGCGTCGTGTCGACGCTCGAGGGCGGCTACGACCTGCATGCGCTGGCCGACGCCAGCGCCGCGCATGTGCGCGCGCTGATGACGACGTGAGCGCTCCCGTGTTTCACAAGGACTTGAGTGGCGCGCGGGGCGCGACGGCATAGGATCCGGCGCGATGATGCCGGCTGGCAAAGGGTTCTTCGCGTCTGCGCTCGCGGTCCTCATGGCGCTCGCGACGCCCGCCGTCGCCGAGCATCAACCCGGGCCGCCGCCGTCCTTTGACCTGATCAGGGCGCTGCAGCAGGGCGGGAACGTGCTCTATCTGCGTCATGCCTCGACCGAGAAGAAGGCGGACGCCGACGAGGTGAACTTCGACGACTGCGCGACGCAGCGCAACCTCGACGACCGCGGGCGGCGGGCGGCCAAGGCGATCGGCGACGGCATGGCGCGGCTGCGCATCCCGATCGTTGAGGTGCTGTCGAGCCCCTTCTGCCGCACCCGCGACACGGCCCTGATCGCGTTCGGCCGTGCCCGGATCGACGTGGTGCTGACCTCGCGCGGCCAGCCCGACTCGGCGGAGGAGCGGGCCCGGCTGCCGGACATCCGCCGGCTGCTTTCCCTGCGCCCCGCGGCGGGCAACCTGGTGCTGGTGGGACATTCCCCGGCCATGGACCGGCTCGCGCAAATCCACGTCGACGAGGGCGAGATGGCGGTCTTCCGCCCGCTCGGTGACGGCAGGTTCGAGGTCCTGGGGCGCATCCGGGCCGAGCACTGGCCCGGACTCGGGGCAAAATGACGCAGGCAAAATCTCGTTGTTCTCGTTTATTACCAAAAAGTTAGGTGGAATTTCCCTGCCCCGGCCAGGCTCGCTTGCCGTGGCGGGGTCGGCCGACTACACTCCGCCGCCTTTTGGCCCGGGGGTGTCGGCATGTCGGAGAGCAAGTTGCCGCGCGACATCGCGGCGATGAGCTTCGAGGATGCGCTGGCCGAGTTGGAGCAGATCGTCCGCCGCCTGGAGGACGGGAAGAGCCGGCTCGACGAGGCGATCTCCTCCTACGAACGGGGCGCGGCGCTGAAGCGGCACTGCGAGTCCAAGCTGCGCGAAGCGCAGGCCAAGATCGAGAAAATCAGCCTGGGCCCGGATGGCGCTCCGACCACCAGCCCGGTAGGGACCGACCGAGGGGAATCTTGACCGATCTGAATGCGGCCATGGCGGAGACGGCAACCAAGGTCAACGCCGTCCTGCAAGCACTCATCCCGCGCACCGACACGCCGGAGAACCTGCTGTACGAGGCGATGCGCTACTCCTCGATGGCCGGCGGCAAGCGCCTGCGCCCGTTCCTCGTCGTGCAGGGCGCGGCGCTGTTCAACGTGGCCGAGAGCTGCGCGCTGCGCGCGGCCGCCGCGGTCGAGATGGTGCATACCTATTCGCTGATCCACGACGATCTGCCGGCCATGGACAACGCCGATCTCCGGCGCGGCAAGCCCACCTGCCACAAGCAGTTCGACGAGGCCACGGCGGTGCTCGCGGGCGATTCTCTGCTGACGCTGGCTTTCGGCGTGCTGGCCGATCCCAAGACCCATGGCGACCCGCAGGTGCGCTGCGACCTGGTCGCGGCCCTGGCGCACGCCGCCGGCGCGCTCGGCATGTGCGGCGGGCAGCAGTTCGACCTGATGGCCGAGAAGATGCAGCTCGACATCGGCGCGATCACCCGCCTGCAGCGCCTGAAGACCGGCGAGCTGATCGCCTGGTCGTGCGAGGCCGGCGCCATCCTCGGCAAGCAGCCGAACGAGATCCGCCATCGTCTGCAGGCCTATGCCCACGACCTGGGCCTCGCCTTCCAGATCGCCGACGACCTGCTCGACGCCGAAGGCACCGAGGAGCAGGTCGGCAAGTCGGTCGGCCGCGACGCCCAGGCCGGGAAGGCCACGTTCGTGTCGATTCTCGGCACCGAGCGCGCCCGCGCGCAGGCGAGCCTGCTCGCCGACCAGGCGGCAAGGCATCTTGATTTGTTCGGCGAAAAGGCGGCACTCTTGCGCGCGGCAGCCCGCTTCGTGGTCGAGCGGCGCGCCTAGATTTAGCGCAGGGGGGCCGGGCGAATACCACATCTTCTCGATGTAGGCCGTCCGCCAGAACGCAATAATCCATAAGAGGGGTTCATCGGGAATGAGCGACCAGACCAGCAAGACGCCCTTGCTCGATCAGTGCAAGGTGCCGAGCGACCTCCGCAAACTCAAGGAAACCCAGCTTCGGCAGCTTGCCGACGAGCTCAGGATCGAGCTGATCGACGCTGTCTCGGTCACCGGCGGCCACCTGGGCGCCGGACTGGGCGTGGTCGAGCTGACTGCCGCGCTGCACTACGTGTTCAACACCCCGGAAGACAAGATCATCTGGGACGTCGGGCATCAGGCCTATCCGCACAAGATCCTGACCGGCCGGCGCGATCGCATCCGCACGCTGCGCCAGGGCGGGGGCCTGAGTGGCTTCACCAAGCGCTCCGAGAGCGTCTATGACCCGTTCGGCGCCGCGCACAGCTCGACCTCGATCTCGTCGGCACTCGGCATGGCCGTGGCGCGCGACATGGACGGGCGCAAGAACCACTGCATCGCCGTGATCGGCGACGGCGCGATGTCGGCCGGCATGGCCTACGAGGCGATGAACAACGCCGGCGCGATGGACAGCCGGCTGATCGTCATCCTCAACGACAACGAGATGTCGATCGCGCCGCCGGTGGGCGCGCTCAACGCCTATCTTTCGCGCATCCTGTCCTCCAAGCCCTATCACAAGCTGCGCCATATCGGCGAGGACCTCGCCAAGATCCTGCCGCGCGAGCTCACCAAGCGCGCGCTGCAGGCCGAGGAGTACGCGCGCGGCATCGTCATGGGCGGCGGCACGCTGTTCGAGGAACTCGGGTTCTTCTATGTCGGGCCGATCGACGGGCACAACCTGGATCACCTGGTGCCGGTGCTCAAGAACGTGCGCGACAACCTCGAGCTCGGCCCCGTGCTGATCCACGTGGTGACGCAGAAGGGCAAGGGCTACGCGCCGGCCGAGAAGTCGGCGGACAAGTACCACGGCGTCAACAAGTTCGACGTCATCACCGGCAAGCAGGACAAGCCGGCCGCCAACGCGCCGAACTACCAGAACGTGTTCGCCAAGGCGCTGATCAAGGAAGCCGAGCACGACGACAAGATCGTCGGCGTCAACGCGGCGATGCCGTCGGGCACCAGCCTCAACCTGTTCGGCGACAAGTTCCCGCACCGCACCTTCGACGTCGGCATCGCCGAGCAGCACGCCGTCACCTTCGCCGCCGGCATGGCCTGCGAGGGCTACAAGCCGTTCTGCGCGATCTATTCGACCTTCCTGCAGCGCGGCTACGACCAGGTCGTGCACGACGTGGCGATCCAGAGCCTGCCGGTGCGCTTCGCCATGGACCGCGCCGGGCTGGTCGGCGCCGACGGGCAGACCCATGCCGGCTCGTTCGACGGCGCCTATCTGGGCTGTCTGCCCGGCTTCGTGCTAATGGCGGCGTCCGACGAGGCCGAGCTGATGCACATGGTCGCCACGGCAGCGGCGATCAACGACCGTCCCTCGGGCTTCCGCTACCCGCGCGGCGAAGGCGTGGGCGTCGAGCTGCCCGAGCGCGGCTCGGTGCTCGAGATCGGCAAGGGCCGCATCATCCGCGAGGGCACCAAGATCGCGATCCTCAGCTATGGCACGCGCCTGCAGGAATGCCTGAAGGCGGCCGACGAGCTGCAGATGAAGGGCCTGTCGACCACGGTCGCCGACGCGCGCTTCCACAGGCCGCTCGACACCGAGCTGGTGCGGCGCCTGGCCAAGGAGCACGAGGTGCTGATCACGATCGAGGAAGGCTCGATCGGCGGCTTCGGCAGCCACGTGCTGCATTACCTTGCCACGATCGGCGCGCTCGACACAGGCCTCAAGATCCGCCCGATGTGCCTGCCCGACCGGTTCCAGGAGCACAACAAGCCGCAGCTGCAATACGACGAGGCCGGCCTCAACGCGCCGCACATCGTCGAGACGGCGATCAGCGCGCTCGGCTTCGTCGAGGCCGCCACGGCCAACCGGCGCGCGTAGGCGGCACGTCCGATCGCCCTGGCGGCGCGGAGCGGCGGCGCTCCGCGCCGTCGGCGTTTCTACCGGAACAGCATCGCTTGGGCCGGCCGCCGCGTCAGGCGCGTGCAGCGGTCGCGAGCTTCTCGGCCGCCAGCTGGCCGAGCGTGCGGTTGCATCGCGCCATGAGCGGGCGCATGCCGCAGGCGCTGGCCAGCGCGCGCGCCTCTTCCAGTCGCGCCATCGCCTCCGCCCGATCGGCGCCCGGCGTGCGGCGCGCAACCTCGGCGCAGAGCCAGAGGGCATAAGCCTCGTTGCCGCGCTCCTTGTGCCGGCGGGCGAGCGCGACGGCGGTCTTCGCCTGCTCCGCGGCCTCTTCCGGGAGGCCGGCCGCGATGCAGGCCTCGCCGTACCACGCCACCTCGATCGCATGGCTGACCATGAGCCCCAGCTTGCGCGAGCGCTCGACCGCCTGGCGCAGGAGGTCGAGCCCTTCCGCCGTCCGTCCGCTCTGCGCGTAGGCATGGCCGAGGCAGGAGGCGATGTTGGTAAACCACGCGAACAGGTCCCAGCGACGGCACAGCGCCAGGGCCTGCTCCAGGTAGCCGATCGCACCGGCAAGGTCGCCGCGGTGCACCAGCGCCAGCCCGCAGCTGTAGAGCGCGATGGTCTGCGACAGCGGCTGATCAGTCTCGCGCGCTACCTTCAGCAGCGCCGCCATGACCTCGTCGGCCTCGGTATCGGCATCGCCGCCGAGGCGCGCCAGCGCCCAGATCAGCCAGCAGCGGAACATGACGTGGCCGGGCAGCGGCAGGCCGAAGCGCCGCTTCGGGTCCTCGCCGCCGATGTCGCGCACCAGCGCGCGCAGCGCGGTGGCGGAATCCGCATAGTTGCCGAGCGTGCATTGAGCCTGGCCGATCGACGCGCGGGTGAGCGCGATCAGGTCGCCATCGCCCACGTCCCTGGCCAGCGCCAGCGCCGCCTTGCTGGCCTCGAGCGCCTGGTCGGGTTCGCCGAGCAGCGCGAGGTCGCGGGCGATGTAGGCGGAAGCCCAGGCCAGCGGCCGGCGGTCGCTCAAGCCCCGCGCCAGCGCCTCGGCCTCGCGCAGATGCGCAAGATCGCGCGCGACCTCGCCGAGCGGGTACAAGGCGCTGCGCAGCTCGAACCGGGTCGCGATCGCTTCCGCCGCGGTCGCGGGGGACGGCGGCAGGCGTTCGAAGGCGAGGATCGCGTCCTCGAAATACCGGATCGCGGCGCGATAGGCGGATTGGGCGGCCGCCCTCCGGCCCGCCTCGCGCGCGTACCGCGCCAGCCGGTCCCAGACTTCGCCCTGGGCGGCGTGGTAGGCCAGCGACTCGACATGCTCGAACAGACGGTCGGGATACAGTGCCTCGATGGCCGCCACGATGCGCGCATGGATCGCCCGGCGCCGCGCGATCGGCAGGGCCTCGTAGGCCACCTCCTGCGTCAGCGCGTGCTTGAACGCAAAGCGCGGCTCGGGATAGAGGCTGCTCTCGTAGATCAGCGACGCTTCCGCCAGGCCGCGCAACTGCGCGCGCACCACGTCCGGCGGCGCCCCGTCGACCACCGAGCACAGCAGGGTGACGGCAAAGCTGCCGCCGATCACGGCTGCGGACTGCAGCAGACGCTTCTTCAGCGCGGGGAAGCGGTCGATGCGCGACCCCAGGACCGCCCGCACCGAGGACGGAACCTGCAACGTTGCTGCCGGCTGCTGCAGCCGATAGGCGCCGGGGCCGCCGGTCAGCAACCGCGCGTCGACCAGGCTGCGGACGGTCTGCTCGAGGAAGAACGGGTTTCCCGCCGTGCGCAATACTAGGTCGCGTGCAAGGTCGGCGACCGTGGCGTCGCTGCCGATCATCCGTTCGACGAGACGGCGGGCACTCTGCGCGGGCAGCGGTTCGATGCTCAATCGGGTCAGCTGGCCGGCGTTGAGCCAGCCCGGATCGTGATCGGGGCGATAGTCGACCAGCAGCAGGACCGGTGCGTTCCCGAGGTCGACGATCAGCCGGTCGAGCAGGGCATGGGTCTCGCGGTCGACCCAGTGCAGGTCCTCGACCACCAGGATCAGCGGCGACCGGCTCGCCAGGCGCAGGATCAGCCGCGCGACCGCGCGCTCGATCGCCTCGCGGCGATGCGCCGGATCGATCGCGGCCCAGGCGGCATCGCCGGCGTCGAGCCCCAGCAGCGCCAGGATCGCCGGCGCGCCGCCTGCGACATCCTCGCCGAGCGCGGCGAGCCGTTGGGATACCGACCGGCGGTTCTCCTCGATGCCGTTCAGCGGATCGATCTCGAAGTGGCGCCGCAGCAGCGCGACGATCGGATGATACGGCGAGTTTGTGGCATAGGACATGCCGCCGGTTTCCAGCAGCTGGTAGAGGCCGGCCTCGGGCGCGTGCGTCAGCTCCCATACCAGCCGGGACTTGCCGACGCCCGCATCGCCGACCAGCGCGATCGCCCTGCCCGACCCATGCGCGATCGCATCGAGCGCGTCGCGCAGCATTCCGAGTTCGTGTTCGCGGTCGGTGAAGGCGGAGAGGCCGCGCAGGGCGGTCGCATGGAAGCGCACGGGCGCGCTGACCGCGCCCACGAGCTCGACCACCTCGACCGGCTGGCCGACGCCGCGGATCGAGGTCAGGCCGAGCGATCGGGCCTGCACGAACCCGGCGGCCTGGCGCGCGGTTTCCGCCGTGCAAAGCGTCTGGCAGGGCTTGGCCATGGTTTGCAGCCGGGCCGCGACGTGGATCACCTCGCCCACCGCGTTGTAGCCGCGATTGAGATCGGCGCCGATCGTGCCGACCAGCGCATCGCCGGTCGCGATGCCGATATGGAGCCGGATCGGGTCCGCCGACGGCTGCGCGGCGGGCGTCCGTTCCGCCATCTGATGCATGCGCAGCGCGGCGTAGCAGGCGCGCAGCGCGTGATCCTCCTGCGCCAGCGGGGCGCCGATCAGGGCGACGATGCCGTCGCCCTGGATCTGGATGACGCTGCCGCCGTAGGCCTCCACCGCCTCGATCATCATCTGCAGCACCGGATCGAGCAGCGCCCAGGCATGCTCGGGATCAAGCCCGCTGATCAGGGCGGTCGAGCCGCAGATGTCGGCGAACAGGACGCTGACGGGCTTGCGCTCGCTTTCCAGTATCTCGGCGGCGGCCGCCCCGAGCGCGACGCCGCATTGCCCGCAATACCGCGCGTCTTCCGCGTTGGCGGACTTGCAGCGTGGACATTCCATCGAGGCCGTCCTCCCGGACCCGGCACTATCGCCGGCTGACAGGCGCCCGGCCCTCGCGCCGGTCCGCCCGTCAGCCGCGTTTCATGCCCGGGCGTGCCGCCTTGGTCGCTGCCTTCGCGCCGACCCAACTTTCGCTGACGCCGCCGGGCGCGGAGTAGTTGGCGTCGCTGCGCGCCTTCGCGGCAACCTGCATGACCTTCAGCGCGTCCGCCAGCGGCGTCATCAGCGTCATCCGGATATCGCGGACGCCCGCCTCGGCGGAAACCGCCATCGAGAACGCCAGCGCCGCCTCGTCGCTCGGAAAGACGAGGATGGCGAGCAGATCGTCTTGCCCGTCGCTCGCGAACTTGCCGCGGATAGCGACTTCGCCGCCGTCGTAGGAAATGTCGGCGATCTTCGCGCCGAGATACCCGAGCATCCTGTCCAGAGCCTGCAGGCGCCGCTCGATGTCGAGAGGCCGGGCGAGCTGCTGCGCCCATGATTCGGCCGTATAGGACAGCTGGACGAGATAGTATCGCATTGCCGTGTCCCCCTAATTGCCGCTGCGTGCACGAAAATACTCCCCTTTTGGTGGATGTAAAATGTCGCGGTCGGGCCCGGCATTTCGTCGCCCCTCGGAGCGCCGTCGTCTCGGAGCGCGATATACTGGCGGAGTGCCGGTCACGAAATCATCACAGCAGGGCGGCAAGCGGCGCCTGGACCAGCTGCTGGTCGAGCGCGGCCTCGCCGACAGCAGGTCGCGGGCCCAGGCCTTCATCATGGCCGGATTGGTGACGGTCGGCGGCAAGCGCGCCGACAAGGCCGGCGCGCTGGTGGCGAGCGATGCGGCGATCGAGGTCAAGGGCAGGGAACACCCCTATGTCTCGCGCGGGGGCTTGAAGCTGGCCGCGGCGCTCGACCGGTTCGCCGTCGACCCGCGGGGCCTGGTCTGCCTCGACATCGGCGCCTCGACCGGCGGCTTCACCGACGTGCTGCTGCAGCGCGGCGCGCTGAAGGTCTACGCCGTCGATGTCGGCCACGGGCAGCTGGCATGGTCGTTGCGCGGCGATGTGCGCGTCGCGGTGCTCGAGCGCACCAACGCGCGGCATCTCACGCGCGACCAGGTGCCCGAGGCGCCGCAGCTGATCGTGTGCGATGCCAGCTTCATCGGGCTGGAGACGGTGCTGCCGGCGTCGTTGGCCCTGGCGGCGCCGGGCGCCGTCGTGATCGCGCTGATCAAGCCGCAATTCGAGGTCGGGCCCGAGAAGGTCGGCAAGGGCGGCATCGTGCGCGACCCGGAGCTGCATCGGCAGGTCTGCGACCGGATCGCGGCGTGGCTCGGCGCCCAGCCCGGCTGGTCCGTCCTCGGCGTGGTGCCCAGCCCGATCGCGGGCGCCGACGGCAACCGCGAGTTCCTGATCGCCGCGCGCCGCGCGGCTACCTGATCTCGAGCGGCGGCATCGACAGCACGCCCGCATCGCCGAGCAAGCCCAGGCTCAGCGCCAGCGTCGCGATCGGTTCCAGGCGGTCGGCGAGCGCTTCCAGCGACGGCGAGTCCTCGTCGTCGCCGCCCGTCAGCCGGTCGATGGCGCGGCGCAGGAACGATCGCGGCCGCGGATAGATGCGGATCGAGGTGGGCTCGTCCGCGGCGATCCCGGCCAGGCCGCGCGCGGCCTTCACGGCGTCGTCGAGCCCGCCGAGCTGGTCGACCAGGCCGATCTCCCTGGCTTGCGCGCCGGTCCACACGCGTCCCTTGGCCAGTTCGCGCGCGCGGCCGGGCTCGATCTTGCGGGCGCTCGCGACGCGGCCGACGAACTCGTCGTAGATGCGGTCGAGCGTCGTCTCGAGCCAGGCGCGCTCGTCCGGCCCATAGTCGCGCGTCTGCGTCCACAGATCGGCGCGCGGCGCGCCCGCGACGCCGTCCCAGTTCACGCCCAGCCGGCGCCAGGCCTGTTCCGTGTAGATCTTGCCGGCGAACACGCCGATCGAGCCGGTCAGCGTGGCCGGCTGCGCCACGATCCGGTCGGCGGCAAGGGCGACGTAGTATCCGCCGGAAGCGGCCGTGTTGCCCATCGATGCGACCACCGGCTTGCCCTTGGCGCGCGCCTGCTCGACCGCGCGACGGATCGAGTCCGATGCGATGTAGCTGCCGCCGCCGGTATCGAGCCGCAGCACGATCGCCTTGACCTTCTTGTCCGCCGCGGCATCCTCGACCGCCTTCGCGATGCGCGCCGCGCCCATGGCCGCCGTGCCGAAGAGCGCGCCGTCGCCGCTGCCGCGCACGATCGGGCCCGCGCCATGGATCAGCGCGATGCGCTTGTCGTGCTGCTCGGGCCGGCCGATCGCCTCGAGATACCGCGCGAACCGCATCCGCTTGGCATCGGCCCCGGCCTCCTTGCGCGCCGCGGCGATCGCTTCGTCGCGGTAGGCAAGCGCATCGACCAGTCGCGCCTCCTTGGCCGCGGCGGCATCGAACGGCGCCCGGTCGACGAGCCCGCGCAACGCGGCCGCGTCGATCCCGCGGTCGGCGGCGATATCGCCCAGGACCTGTCGCGTCAGGTCCCTCACCAGGGCCTCGACATTGGCGCGGTGCGCCGGCGTGAAGCCCGTCTCGGTCAGCACGTTGGGAGCGTTCTTGAACTCCTCGCGGCGTCCGAGGCGCGGGGCCAGGTCCCAATCGTCCAGCACGCGCCGCGCGAACGGGCTCTCGGCATAGAAGCCGGTCAGGCCGAGGGCGCCCGTCGGCTGCAGCACGATGCGATCGAAGGCGGCGGCCAGGTAGTAGCCGATGGTGCCGTTGCCGAACTCGCCGAAACTGTCGGAAAAGACATGCGCGGGCTTGCCCGCCGCGCGGAAGCGCTTGATGGCCGCGCGCAGCTCCTGCGCTTGCGCCAGGCCCTGCCTGCCGGCACCGATCTCCACCACCAGCGCCTTGACGCGCTCGTCCTTCGCCGCACGGTCTAGTCCCTCGATCACGTCGCCGAGCGTGGGCTCGCGGCCGCGGGCGATCAGCGAGAGCGCGCCGCCGCGACCGCGGTCCTCGGGCAGCCGCCGGTCGAGATCGAGCGTCAGCACGACCGCGCGGGCGACGCGGGGCTTGTCGAGCTTGAACCACAGGAAGACGCCCGCGCCGACAGAAGTGACCAGCAGCACGATCGCCCCGACCGTTGCCAGCAATCGTCCGAGAAACCTCCGCATCGCCGCCTCCTTGCCGCCGGGCGATGCGTGATAGCCGGGGAATGCGGCAAAACGTTGCCCGGCCGCTGCGCGAGCGCGCTGCGTCAGCCGGCGACGGACGCGAACATCCGCTGCGGCGGATCCGCCGCGCCTTGGTCGTTGCGCAGGCTTCGCGCGGGCGGGAATCGCACCGTGGCCGTCGTGCCTTCCCCGACCGTGCTGGCCATCGCCAGGCTGCCGCCATGCGCCTCGACCAGGGCGCGGCTGATGGCGAGCCCGAGGCCCGTGCCGCCGAAGCGCCGCGCGATCGTGGCATCGGCCTGGTGGAAGGGCCGGAAAATCCGGGCCATCGCGTCGGGCGCGATGCCGATTCCCGTGTCCGTCACCGCGAAGACGGCCGCACCATCGTCGTGCTCGCGGATCGCGAGCGTCACGCTGCCGCCCTTCGGCGTGAACTTCACCGCGTTGGACACCAGGTTCAGCGCGACCTGGCGCAGCGCGCGGCGGTCGGCGGACAGGACAAGCGCGGGCGTGGCGAAGGCCTCGCGCAGCGTCACGCCGCCCGCGGCGGCGCGGTCGTGCAGCAGCTTCATGCAGTCGCGCGCGATATCCACCAGGTCGACCGGCTCGGCAACCAGCTCGAGCCTGCCGGCTTCGATCTTCGACATGTCGAGGAGCTGGTCGATCAGGTCGAGAAGCTGCTGGCCGCTCCGGTTGATGATGCGCGCGTACTCGGCATAGCGCTCGACCGACCCGCGTCCGAAGCGCAGGTCGGCGATGACGTCCGAGAAGCCGATGATGGCGTTGAGCGGCGTGCGCAGCTCGTGGCTCATCATCGCCAGGAACCGGGACTTGCCGGCGCTCGCCGCCTCGGCGGCGGACTTGGCGTCCCTGAGCTCGCGTTCGCGGCGCTTCTCGCCGGTGATGACCTGCGTGACGCCGCGATAGCCCGTGATGTCGCCGTTCGGGGCCAAGAGCGGCTTGGCGCTGATGCGGAAATGCTCGCGATTCCCGGAGCGGCTGAGGATCGAGTACTCGTAGCCGGTGAACGGCTTTCCCGACCGCATGAGGGCCTCGAAGCGCGCGAGCAATACGAGCTCTTCGGAATCGCCCAGGCACTCGGCGATCTCGCGCCGCGTCTTGCCCAGTGCGCCCGCCGCGGCGGCCGCGCGCCGCGCCCGCGTGTTGGAGATGAAGGTGAAGCGCAGGTCGCGGTCGTGCTCCCACAGCCAGTCCGTGGCCATTTCGGCGTAGTCGCGGAACCGTCGCTCGCCCATGCGCGCGCGCAGGAGCATGCGGGCGGCGACATAGGCGAGGTAGGTGATGACAAGGCCCGTAAGCGATACCAGCAGCGGCATCAGCCGCGTGATGGGGCCGGGCAGGCGGCTTCCCGCCAGCACCTCGATCGACCAGACGCGTCCTCCGACGACGAAGGGGCGCATCAACGCGAGCGCACCGGCGGCGCGTCTGCGCCCGGGCGCGCCGTCGAACAGCAGCGCAGCGGTTTCGGGCGCGGCGCCGTCGTAGAGCCGAACCGCGAGTTCGCCCGTGCCCGGCAACGGCAGCAACGACATCAGCACGTCGATGCGCAGCGCGGCGACGGCGAGTCCCAGCACCTTTCCGTCGCGCGGCGCCGGCGCATACATCGCGAATTGGCCCGGGGCGTCGAGGCTTCCCGGCGCGTCGATCCGCTCCGACAGGGCCGGGCGCATGCTGCCGATGGCCCGATCGGCCGCGCGACGGCGAACGGGATCGGTCAAAATGTCGAAGCCGATGGCGGCGCGGCTCTCCTCGGTGTCGGGTTCGCCGAGGGTGAGCGGCAGGTACCGCGCGCGGTCGCCGGCAGGCCGGACGGCGTAGCCGGGCAACCCTGTGCCGCGGACTCCCGCCTCGTGCGCGGGCAGCCTGCCCGCCTCCACCAGTTCCGCGAAGCCGACCGCGGCGATGTCGGGCGACCGCTCGGCGAGGCTCTGGACCGACAGATAGGCCCGCCATTCCTCGCGCGTGACGCGGTCGCTCGCCGCGAACAAGGCGGCTACGCCGGCCAGCATCTGTTCGTGGATCTGGATGCGGGTCGCGATCGCGGCCGCGATGCGATCGGTGTCGCGCGCGACGCTCTCGCGCACCTCTTCCCTGCCGGCGTCCATGGCGACATAGGTGCCGGCAGCCGTGGCGATCAGCCCCAGCAGCAGCACGCACCACGGGCCCAGCAGGCCGAGATATCGTTTGACATAACGACCAAGCATCGGCCACTTCCGTGCGCGTTCGATACTGATGCGGCGAAGTTAAGAGGTGCTTAAGAAATGCGGGATGACCGCCTGGACAGCCGTGCGGCTGCCGGCGATGCCGAGCGGGACGCCGTCGCGGACGCGGCGCAGACCGGTGGCGGGTTCGCGCGGCTCTGCGCGGTCGTGCTGCTGCCCTTCGCCGCCGGATATTTCCTGTCCTACCTGTTCCGCGCGGTCAACGCCGTGGTCGCGCCCGACATCGTGCGCGAGTTCCAGCTCGGCGCGGCCGCGCTCGGCGTGCTGACCGCGGCCTATCTGCTCGCGTTCTCGGCCTTCCAGCCGGTGCTCGGCGTGCTGCTCGACCGGTTCGGGCCGCGGCGCGTTCAGGCGTCGCTTGTCGGCACGGCGGCGGCCGGGGCGCTCTTGTTCGCGCTGGCGCGCGACGCCACGACATTGACCATCGCGCGCGCCCTGATCGGCCTCGGCTTCAGCGGCGGGCTCATGGCCTCGTTCAAGGCGGTCGTCCTGTGGTTCCCGGAGCGGCGGGTGCCGCTCGCCAACTCGCTCGTGGTCGCGTTCGGCGCGCTCGGCGTCGTCGCGGCGACGCGCCCGGCCGACCTCCTGAGCCAGGCCGTCGGCTGGCGCGAGATGTTCGTGGGGCTGGCGCTGCTCACCGCCGCGGTCGCATGGTCGATCCTCGCGGTCGTGCCCGAGCGTCCGGGGGACCACGCCAGCGCGCCGGTCGGCCGGCAGATCCGCGAAGTGCTGTCGATCTATCGCGACCGGGTGTTCTGGCGCCTGGCGCCGCTCGTGTGCAGCACGGCCGGGGGCTACATCGCGGTCCAGACGCTGTGGGTCGGCAACTGGCTGCGCGACGTCGCGGTCTTGAGCCGCGGCGCCGCGGCCGAGCTGATGATGGCGATGGCGATCGCCTTTTCCATCGGCATGCTGGTGCAGGGCATCATCGCCGACCGCCTGCTCAAACGCGGGATCGGCGTGATGGCGACGGTGATCGGCTCGCTGGTGCCGTTCTTCCTGTGCGAGCTGGGCATCGTCCTGGAATGGACCGCAGCGATCTGGCCGCTGTGGATCGTCTTCGGCATGACCGGCAGCGTGGCGGTGCTGGCGTTTCCGGTGCTGTCGGAGCATTTCGGCCGCGCGCTCGCCGGGCGCGCGCATACCAGCCTCAATCTGCTGATCTTCGCCAGCGCCTTCGGGGTCCAGGCCGCCGTCGGCGCCGTGCTCGAGCTTTGGCCTGTCACCGAGGGGCGCTATGCCGCGGAGGGCTACAGCGTTGCGCTTGCGGCGCTCCTGATGGTGCAGCTCCTGAGCCTCGTCTGGTATTGGTACGGCGGACGCAGCGCTACCAGATCAGCCGCGCGACATGAGCGCTGAGGCCCAGCACGCCGATGAACAGGACCACGCCGGCGATCACGGCCCAGGGCGACAACGATTCGTAGTTTTCGCGATTGACGTGGCGCGCCAGGACCGCCGTGGCCAGCGCGGCGCAACCCGCGACGATCGCTCCGATGATGAACGGACTCGGGTCCGCCGGCATGGAGATTGCGCGCGGCGCGACGCGAGCGGCTATCGGCGCGCGGCGGCCCGCCCGCCGGAAGCGCGGGCCGGCTTCGTTTCCGCCGCCGGCTTGCGCCGGACGATCGAGAACCCGGCAAAGGTCAGCGCGTTGATCAACTCCTGCATGCGCGCCCGATACGACGCGCGCGTCTCCGCCGCCGCCTTGTCCCAGGGCGCGCGCTTCGGGTGCGCGCGGAACTCGTAGATCGCGCGACCGCCGATTTCCAAGACGTCCTTGTCCATTACGTTCTCCAGATTGCGGTGTCGGGCCGCATCGTTTGCATCCGCCCGTCCCTCGGATGATCGATCACGCCGCGCGCGTCGGTGATCAGACGATGCTCGCTTCCAGTTCCTTTCGGGCGCGCCTGCACATCATTAGCGCCCCAGGATGCGGAGGTCAGGCTGGATCGGGATCGCTCGGAACAATTTATTGTGACGTTCGACTTCTGATCGCGCAAGAATTGCTGCATCCGCGAAGGTCCGTATACGGCCTTCCCGCCTGCTCACCCATTGATCAAAACGTCGCATGCCCGGTTCGGTTTCACGCGGATTCAAAAATATTCATGCGTGCAGACCGGCGACGGCACCCGACAATCGGCGATTTCCTGCAAGGTCCCTCGCCCGAGCCAACCCGTCCGCCACGCCCTTCGCCACGGCACGGATCGGCGCACCGATCACGAGATCGTTAACCCGTTAACCGGCGCCGATGGCCGCATCGCGCCGAAGGCGAGAGGCGCCGGCGGGGAACGGCTATTGATAGGTGCGCCGCGAAGGGATGCGCGCGGCGGGTCTTTCCCGCCGCGCGCCCGACATCATTGCGCAGCCAGCCAGACGCCGGCGAGGTCCTGGTTGAGATAGTGGCTCGGCAGGATCTTCCATCCGCGCAGGACGGAGGAATGCGCGACGATCCGGTGCCACCAGACCACCGGCACGACGTAGCCCTGCTCGATGGCGCGCTTCTCGAAGCTGCGGATATAGCCCGCGCGCTCGCTGTCGCTGGTCGAGCGCTTCTGCTTCTCGAACAGCTCGTCAAGCTCGCGGTCTTCCGCCTTGCTGAAATTGACGGGCGACTTGTCCACCGACAGGTAGAGGCGCAGCTGCGTGTCCGGCTCGTCCGTCTCGTAGCAGTTGGCGTCCAGGCCGACTTCGTAGTTCCCGCTGCTCATCGTCTGCTTCTGCTGCGCCACTTCGCGCGGCGAATGCTCGACCTGGATGCCGATCTGGCGCCACTGGTCGATCAGGTAGATCGCCACCGGGTGGAACGGCATGGGGACCGAGCGGTTGGTCAGCGTGAACTTCAGGTTCTCCTGCCCGGCCTCCTTCAGCAGCTTCCTGGCCTCGGCCCGCGCCGCCTGGATGTCGCGCCCGAAGCCCGTCAGCTTGACCAGCTCGGCCTCCGGCGTCGCCAACGGATAGCCCGGCCGCAGCATGCCGCCGACCGCCCGCACGAAGGCGGTGCGCGACAGCGCCTCGGCGCCGGTCCAGCGGTCGATCGCCAGCGACAGCGCACGGCGGACGCGGATGTCGGCATAGGGCTCCTTCTTGGTGTTGAAGAACAGGTCGAACTTGCACACCCAGGGGATCTCGCCGACGACGATCTTGTCGCCGAGCGCCTGCTTCAGGCGATCGCGCTCGGCCGGCGACACGCCGCGGAACTCGGCCATGATCTGGCCGCCCTGCAGCGCGTTGATCATCGGCGCGCCCTTGATGAAGACCGCCCGGAACCCGTCGAGATAGGGCTTGCCCTTGTCGAAATAGTCGTCGTTGCGGACGCCGACCCAGTGCGAGCCCTTGACGTGCTCGACGAACTTGAACGGGCCGCTGCCCATGACGCGGTTCTTCGGATACTCCGGGTCGGTCTTCAGCTTCGCCGCCGAGAAGATGCAGTTCCAGGCGCTGGCGAAGTTGGTCAGCATCGAAGCGGCGGGCTTCGACAGCTTGAAGACAACGGTGTGCGGATCGGGCGTCTCGATCGCCGCGATGTCGGCATAGTCGGCCTTGCGCACGGAAACGACGCCGGAAGGCGGATTGCGGATGCGCTCGTACGTGGCCTTCACGTCCTCGGACGTCAGCGGCGCGCCGTCGTGGAAGTTGACCCCCTGGCGCAGCTTGAACGTGTAGGTCAGGCCGTCCGGCGCGACGGTCCAGGACTCCGCCACGTCGCCCTTGACCTTCGGATAGTTGTCCGGATCGAACTTCAGCAGTTGCGAGTAGTGCGGATTCAGCGTCTGCACCGCCACGAAGGTGGTCGTGTTGATGCAGTCATAGCTCGGCGGGTCGGAATTGACGGCGTAGATCAGGGTGCCGCCCTTGCGCGGCTGCTCCTGCGCGGCGACAGGAAAGACGAGCACGCCCGATCCGGCCGCGAACGCGACGGCGAGCGCGGCGTGACGCAGTGTGCGGTGCATGGAGTCCTCCCGGCTGCTTGTTTTGCCGGCAGCATCTCACAATCGGTCGCGGCGAAACAAGCGGGACGGCAGCAGATCCGTGCTGGAAATCGCCGCTGGTTTCCGTAGACTGGCTGGGCAAATCCGGTACCAAGGAACGAGAGCCCGCCCGAACGGGCCGCGCGCAGGGAGACAGTCGAAAGCATGGTTGCAGTCGCCGTCGAGCCGCGCCGCGATCTCGCGAACGCGCCGGTGATCCTCAGTGTCGAGAACCTGCACGTCCACTTCGCCACCTCGCGCGGGTTGGTGCGGGCGGTCGAGGGCGTCAGCTACCAGGTCCGCCGCGGCGAGGTGCTGGCGGTGGTCGGCGAATCCGGCTGCGGCAAGTCGGTCTCGGCGCTGGCGATCATGCGCCTTCTGGCCCGGCCGGCCGGCCACGTCGCCGCGGGGCGCGTGGTGTTCGACGGGCGCGACCTGCTCGAGCTGTCGGACGACGAGATGCGCCGCGTGCGCGGGCGCGAGATCGGCATGATCTTCCAGGAGCCGATGACCTCGCTCAATCCCGTGCTGCCGATCGGGCTGCAGATCATGGAGCCGCTGCGCATCCATCTCGGCATGGGCGAGGAGCAGGCGCGCTCGCGCGCCGTGGAGCTCTTGCGCATGGTCGGCATCACCGATCCCGAGCGGCGCCTCAACCAGTACCCGCACCATTTCTCGGGCGGCATGCGCCAGCGCGTCATGATCGCGATCGGGCTCGCCTGCAATCCGAAGCTCCTGATCGCCGACGAGCCGACCACCGCGCTCGACGTCACCATCCAGGCGCAGATCCTCGAGCTGATGCGCGACCTGTCGCAGCGCCTCGACGTGGCGCTGATCATCATCACGCACAATCTCGGCGTCGTGGCACGTTACGCCGACCGGGTGAACGTGATGTACGCGGCGCGCGTCGCGGAGCAGGGGACGTCGGACGACATCTTCCTGAGGCCGCGCCATCCCTATGCGATGGGGCTGATGCGGTCGGTCCCGCGGCTCGACCGTCCGCGCGGCGTGCGGCTGGAGACGATCGAGGGGCTGCCGCCCAACCTGCTCGACCCGCCGGCCGGCTGCCGCTTCGCGCCGCGCTGCCAGTTCCGCGTCGACGCCTGCGCCAGCGAGCCCGAGCTGCTGGAGACCGAGACCGGGCATCGCGCCGCCTGCCATCGCGCCGTCGAGTTCGCGTCGGGCGCACTCGCGCCGCCGGCGCTGCAGCCGCTGGCGGCAGCGCGCGCGACCGAGGCCCAGGCGGAAGTCGCTCCGATCCTCGCCGTGGAGGGCTTGAAGAAGTACTTCCCCGTGGCGCGCTCGACCGGTCTGTTCGCGCGCATCACGGCCGAGGTGCGCGCCGTCAACGACATCTCCTTCGCCATCCGGCCGGGCGAGACGCTGGGCCTGGTCGGCGAATCCGGCTGCGGCAAGACCACGGTGGGCCGGCTGATCCTGCGCCTGGAGACGCCGACCGCCGGCGAGATCCGCTTCGAGGGCAAGGACATCGCCGGCCACGACGCCCAGGACCTGCGCGCCATGCGCCGGCGCATCCAGGCGATCTTCCAGGACCCGTACAGCTCGCTGAACCCGCGAATGACGGTGGGCCAGATCATCGCCGAGCCGCTCACGGTCTATCGCATGGTGCCGAACGCGCGTGCGGCCAAGGACCGGGTGGCCGAGCTGCTGACGCAGGTCGGGCTGTTCCCCTACATGGCCGAGCGCTACCCGCACGAGATGTCCGGCGGGCAACGCCAGCGCGTCGGCATCGCGCGCGCACTGGCGATGGAGCCGAGCTTCATCGTCTGCGACGAGCCGGTCTCCGCCCTCGACGTCTCGATCCAGGGCCAGATCATCAACCTGCTCGAGGACCTGCAGCGCCGCCTCGGCCTGACCTACCTGTTCATCGCCCACGACCTGGCGGTGGTCCGCCACATCTCGAACCGCGTGGCGGTGATGTATCTCGGCCGCATCATGGAGCTGGCCGACCGCGACACGATCTACGCGGCGCCGCTGCATCCCTATACCAAGGCGCTGCTCGACGCCGCTCCGGTGCCCGACCCGGAGGTCGAGCGTCGCCGCGCCCCCCGGGCGCTCAAGGGGGAAATACCGTCGCCGCTGTCCCCCCCGTCCGGCTGCGTGTTCCACACGCGCTGCCCGCTGGCGTCAGAGGAATGCCGCCGCGAGGTGCCGGAACTGCGCGAGGCGCATCCCGGCCACTTTGTGTCCTGCATCAAGGTCTAGGGCCGCAACGCTTCTTTGCTTGACGGCGGCCGGCGGCCAAGGTTTCCTGTGGTATACCACGCTCGACTCAACGGGCATGCGCCGCGACGACAAGGCGGCACCAATCGGGAGGAGACCACGGGATGTCCAGTATCCGAACACTGGCCGGATTCGCGGCTGCGATTGCCTTGGCCGTCGGCGGCCCCGCCCTGGCGCAGACGCCCAAGCGCGGCGGCACCTTGAGTTTCGCCCTCACGGCCGAAACGCCGCACTACGACTGCCACGGCAGCGATACCTTCGCGACGCTGCATTTCGCGTCGCCGTTCTATTCGACCCTGCTGGCTTTCGACCTGCCGAAATATCCGGCGGTCAAGGGCGACCTGGCGGAATCCTGGACCATATCGAAGGACCAGAAGACCTACACGTTCAAGCTGCACAGGAACGTCGCCTTCCACGACGGCAAGCCGCTCACCTCGGCCGACGTCAAGGCGACCTATGATCGCCTGCGCAATCCGGCGACCGGCGTGGTGTCGACGCGCAAGGCGACCTTCCAGGACATCGACACGATCGAGACGCCGGACGCGCACACCGTCGTCTTCAAGCTCAAGGACATCAACCCGGCGATGATGGAGCACTTCGCCAGCCCGTGGAACTGCGTCTACCCGGCGGAGAAGATCACGGCCGATCCGCAATGGCCGAAGACCAACATCCTCGGCAGCGGCCCGTTCAAGTTCGTCGAGCACGTCAAGGGAAGCCACGTGGCGGGCGTGCGCAACGACAAGTACTTCCGGCAGGGCCAGCCCTATCTCGACGGGTTCAAGGGCACGTTCTTCTCGCAGTCGGCGGCGATGCTGAACGCGCTGCAGGGCGGCCAGGTCCTGGCCGAGTTCCGCACCGTCTCCTCGGCCGACCGCGACCGCCTGAAGCAGGCGATGGGCGACAAGATCCGTATCGAGGAGTCGAGCTGGACCCTCAACCTGCTGGTCGTCTTCAATACCAAGAAGAAGCCGTTCGACGACGTGCGCGTGCGCCGCGCGCTCAACATGGCGATCGACCGCTGGGGCGGCAGCCAGGGCCTGGCGCGCACCTCGGCGCTGCGCCATGTCGGCGGCCTGATCCGCCCCGGCTCGCCCTACGCGATCGACCCGAAGGAGCTCGAGAAGATCCCCGGCTTCCAGCGCGACATGGCCAAGGCGCGGGCCGAGGCCAAGAAGCTCCTGGCCGAGGCCGGCGTGCCGAACCTGAAGTTCGTGCTGCACAACCGCACGATCGCCCAGCCCTACACGCCGGCCGGCGTGTTCCTGGTCGACCAGTGGCGCCAGATCGGCGTCGAGGTCGAGCATCGCCAGTTCGAGACGTCGCCCTACCTGGCGGGCCTCTCCAACGGCCAGTACGACGTGGCGATCGACTTCTCGAACCTGTTCATGGACGAGCCGAGCCTGGGCCTCGCCAAGTACGTCTCGCACTCCAAGGCGCCCGAGAACCGCTCGTTCTACGAGAGCGCCGAGATCGACTCGCTGATCGCCAAGCAGTCGCATATCGGCGACCCGAAAGAGCGCATCAAGGTGATCCGCGAGGTCGAGAGGAAGATACTCGAATCCTCGCACCAGGTCCCGCTGCTGTGGTGGCACCGTATCGTGGCGACGCACACCAAGCTGATGGGCTGGGAGATGTCGCCCAGCCACAACCTGGGCCAGGACCTGGCGCGGGTCTGGATCAACGAGTGACGATCGGACGGCGCGGCCGGATGCCGACAGGCTGAAGCCGGGCTCCGGCCGTGTTCGTCTATCTCGTCAACCGCGTGCTGCTGATGGTGCCGACGCTGCTGGGCGTCGCGGTGCTGATCTTCTTCATGCTGCGTGTGGTTCCGGGCGACATCGTCGAGGTGAAGCTGCGCGGTGACGGCGGCAACCCGACGCAGGAGACGCTCGACGCCGAGCGCAAGCGCCTCGGCCTCGACCGGCCGCTCGTCGAGCAGTTCGGCGAGTGGATGACCGGCCTGTTCACGCTCGATCTCGGCAAGTCGATGTGGACCGAGCAGCCGGTGACCGAGGAGATCGCGCTCCGGCTCGAGCTGTCGTTCGAGGTGGCGCTGATGGCGACCATCATCGCCATCCTGATCGCGATCCCGATGGGGACGCTGTCGGCGCTGCTCAAGGACACCTGGATCGACTACGCCATCCGCATCTTCACGATCGCCGGCCTCGCCATGCCGTCCTTCTGGCTCGGCATGCTGACCATCGTGTCGCTGCTGTTCTTCTTCAACTGGCTGCCGCCCCTGACCTACACGCCGATCTACGAGGATCCGTGGAACAACATGGCGCAGCTGTTCTGGCCGGCACTGTCGGTCGGCTACCGCTACTCCGCCGTGGTCGCGCGCATGATGCGCTCCTCGATCATCGAGGTCCTGAACGAGGACTACATCCGCACCGCGCGCGCCAAGGGCGTGTTCGAGCGGCTGGTGGTGATGCGCCACGCCATGCGCAACGCGCTCTTGCCGGTCATCACCGTGATCGGCCTCGAGTTCGCCTTCCTGATCGGCGGCTTGGTCGTGACCGAGCAGGTGTTCAACCTGAACGGCATCGGCCGCCTGTTCGTGCAGGCGGTCAGCCGCAACGACTTCACGCTGATCCAGGGCATGGTGATGCTGACCGCGGTGGTGTTCGTCGTGACCAATCTGGCGGTCGACATGCTCTACGCCGTGTTCGATCCGCGCATCCGGTACCGCTGAGCCATGGCCGACGTTGCCATCCCCGCCGCCGCCGCGCACCCGCGCCGCCGCAACGCGCTGCTGGCGTTCTGCATCGCCCAGCCGCTCGGCGCGGCCGGGGCGATCGCGATCATCGTCATGGGCGCGGCGGCGATCTTCGCCGAGCGCGTGGCGCCCTACGACCCGGTCGCCATCGATTTCGGCGCCATGCTGGCGGGCCCCACGGTCGAGCACTGGTTCGGCACCGACGCGTTCGGCCGCGACATCCTGACCCGCGTCATCTACGGCGCGCGCACCGCGCTGGCGATCGGTTTTCTCTCCTCGTTCCTCGGCTGCACCGCGGGCGCCGTCATCGGCGTCGCCTCGGCCTATTTCGGCGGGCGCACCGACATGGTGATCCAGCGGATCATGGACATCCTGCTGTCCTTCCCCATCATCGTTCTGGCGCTCGTGGTCGTCGCCATGCTCGGCCGCTTCCTCGTGCTGGGCGTCGACCTCAACCTGATCCTCGCCATCGCCATCCCGATGCTGCCGCGCGTCGCCCGCGTGGTGCGCTCCTCCGCGCTCAGCATCCGCGAGCTGCCCTATATCGACGCCGCGCGGGTGCAGGGCTTCAGCCATGCGCGCATCATCTTCCGCCACATGGTGCCGAACGTGGCGGCGCCGTACCTGATCATGTTCACCGCCAGCATCGCCCAGGCGATCCTGCTCGAGGCGTCCTTGAGCTTCCTCGGCCTCGGCGTCACCGAGCCGACGCCGGCCTGGGGCCTGATGCTGTCGGGCAACGCCTCCGACTTCTACCGCGAGGCGCCGTGGATGATCCTGTTCCCCGGACTCGCGATCTCGGTCGCCGTATTCGCCTTCAACCTGTTCGGCGATTCGCTGCGCGACTGGCTGGACCCGAAGTTCAAGGTCTAGGCGCGCGCTGATCCGCGCGCCGAACATTTGAGTCGGCGCCCTTCGACCAGGCTCAGGGGGATCAACAGCCGCCGGGCCGCGCTACTCCAGCGCGCGATGGATCAGGTAGGCGGCGACGTCGGCCGGCTTGACCTTCTCGACGTCCGGCTCGCGGTCGCCGGCGAGCGCGCGCTGCACCATCGAGTGGCTGGCGACGAACTCCGGGCGGATCTTGTAGATGCCGCGCGCGCCGCGCAGCTTCGGATACAGATTGGGATCGACCGCCTTCAGTCTTGCGTCCAGCTTCGCGAGCACCGCCGCCTCGTCCGCCGCGTCGACCGTTTGCGCCTTCAGCACCTTCCAGTCGGTCTGGCCGGCGTGGGCCTCGGCGTTGAGCGCGGCGACCGCCGCGTCCGCCTTGCCGTCGGTGACGCCGATCTTGAACAGGTGCTTGGTCAGCCCGACCTCGGCGCCCCATTTCTGCAGGCTCATGCTGCGCGCGACATAGACGTTGGGCACGGATTCCCCCTGCGACGATTTCCGCGGGCATTATCGGCGCCGGCGCCGGCGGCGTCGATCCCGGTCGTTGCCCCCGGCGGAAAGCGGCACTAAGAGGAAGCCGTGCTGCGGCCGCGCGGCGACATGGGGGCGTCTCATGGAGCAAACGATCGTCACCATCCTCGGCGTCGCCGCGACCGGGCTCGCGGTCCTGTCGCTGCTGCCGCAAGCCGTGCGCACCTGGCGCACGCGCTCGGCGCGCGACATCTCGCTCGGCTGGCTGGTGATCGCGCTGGTCTCGATGGTGCTGTGGGTGGCCTACGGCGTGCTGGTCGGCGCGCCCGCCGTGGTCTGGGCCAACGTGCTGACCTTCCTGCAGGCGGGGTTCATCCTGGCGATCAAGCTCAGGACCGACTAGCCGGGGAACGATTCGCACCCGGCCTCGGTCGGGCGCCTCGGCCTTATCAAAGGCCGAGCGCGCCGAACAGGTTGCGGTGGAACAGCATGTCGGAATGGCCGAGGCCGTAGAGCAGCACGCGCGCGCCGATCACGAGCGCCGCGGCGGCAGTGGCCGCAAGTGCGAAACCCTCGACGGTAACAGCCGCGCCGAAGGCGATGCGAACGGCGCGCCGCGCCTTGACGGCATCCGCCACGCCATCCGCCAGAGCCGCCGTACGGGGCCCCACGGGAAGCAAGGTTTCATTGGCAAGCATGACACGAACCTCCTCGCCGCAAGGGGCGACCGGCTCGTGCCGGACCGTTCCCGCAACACCACGAGAATTGCGGATGGCGCCATAAGGATTCGAGGCCGGGCTGACGGGGCGCGCGTAAAGACGACGTCAAGGCATTGCGTGCGCCGGCCTGCTCCGTGCGCGACGCCGAGTCCGGCGGCCGGGCCGGTCTTTACGGATTCCTTATGGGCCGGATGTCCGGACCGCATCGCAGCCTTACGCGGGTCGTCCCTAGGTTCTCCACGGGATGCGCTGGAGCGCGTGCCCGCTCGAACCGGAGGCGACGATGCTCGACCTGTTCTTCCTGGCAGTGGCGGTGGCGTTCTTCGCCGTCGCGTTGGCCTATGTCCGGGCCTGCGAGCGGATGTGAGGCTGCCATGCTGTTCGACTACCTCATCGCCGGCATCGTCGTCGTCGCGCTGCTCGTTTACCTCGTCTACGCGCTGGTCCGCCCCGAGCGGTTCTGAGCGGGAGTCCCGTCATGACGTTCAATGGCTGGCTGCAGATCGTCGTCTACTTCGCCGTGCTGACCGCGCTGGTCATCCCGCTCGGCCGCTTCATGGCGCGGGTCTTCGAAGGCGAGCGCAATTTCCTGACGCCGGTGCTCCGGCCGGTCGAGGTCGCGCTCTACCGCCTGGCGGGCGTCGACGAGAACAAGGAGCAGCATTGGACCACCTATACCGTCGCCATGCTGCTGTTCAACGCGGCGGGGTTCTTCCTGCTCTACGCGCTGCTGCGCCTGCAAGACCTGCTGCCGCTCAACCCGGCCGGCATGTCGGCGGTGGCGCCCGACCTCGCCTTCAACACCGCGGTCAGCTTCACCTCGAATACGAATTGGCAGAACTACGGCGGCGAGAGCACGCTGAGCTACCTCTCGCAGATGGCGGGCCTGACGACGCAGAACTTCGTCTCGTCCGCGACCGGCATCGCGCTGGCCGTCGCGCTGATCCGCGGCTTCGCCCGCCAGTCGATGCAGACCGTCGGCAATTTCTGGGTCGACCTCGTGCGCTGCACGCTCTACGTGCTGCTGCCGGTCTCGATCGTCGCCGCCTTTTTCCTGGTCTGGCAGGGCGTGCCGCAGAACCTTGGGCCCTATGTCGACGCCGCCACGCTCGAGGGCGCGACGCAGACCTTGAGCCAGGGCCCGGCGGCCTCGCAGATCGCCATCAAGCAGCTCGGCACCAACGGCGGCGGGTTCTGGAACGCCAACTCCGCGGTGCCGTACGAGAACCCGACGCCGCTCAGCAATTTCGTCGAGGTGCTGTTCATCCTGGTAATCTCGGCGGCCTTGACCCACACCTTCGGGCGCATGGTGAAGGACAAGCGCCAGGGCTGGGCGCTCTATGCGGCGATGTCGGCCGTCTTCCTGGCCGGCGTGGCGATCACCTACTGGGCCGAAAGCGCCGGCAACCCGCACTTCGCGACCCTCAGCCTCGATGCGGCCAACTTGGAAGGCAAGGAGGTCCGTTTCGGCATCGCCAATTCCAGCCTGTGGGCGGTCGCGACCACGGCGGCGTCGAACGGCTCGGTGAATTCGATGCACGACAGCTACACGCCGATCGGCGGGATGATCCCGATCATCCTGATGCAGCTCGGCGAGATCATCTTCGGCGGCGTCGGCTCGGGCCTCTACGGCATGTTCCTGTTCGTCGTCGTCGCCATGTTCGTGGCGGGCCTGATGGTCGGCCGCACGCCGGAATATCTCGGCAAGAAGATCGAGGCGAAGGAGGTCAAGATGGCGATCCTCGCCATCGTGATCCTGCCGCTGATGATCCTGGGCCTGATGGCGGTCGCCACGGTCGCGCCGTTCGGCCTTTCCAGCATCCAGGATCCCGGTCCGCACGGCTTCAGCGAGATCATGTACCTCTACTCGTCGAGCACCGGCAACAACGGCTCGGCCTTCGCCGGCTTCACCGGCAACACGCTCTGGTACAACACCACCGGCGGTCTGGCGATGCTGGTCGGGCGCTATTTCGTCATCGTTCCCGCCATGGCGATCGCCGGTTCGCTGGTCGCCAAGAAGACCGTGCCGCCGTCCGCCGGCACCTTCCCCACGCATGGCGGCCTGTTCGTCGGGCTGCTGGTCGGCGTCATCCTGATCATCGGCGGCCTGACCTTCTTCCCGGCGCTGTCGCTCGGCCCGATCGTCGAGCACCTGGCGATGAACGCCGGCACCCTCTACTAGCGCCTGAAAGGCACTGCCATGGAACTGTCGAAGATTCGCAAGCGCATGCCCGTCGCCGCAATGGCCGACCCGGCCATCCTGGTCCCGGCGATCGGCGCGGCGTTCCGGAAGCTCGACCCGCGCGTCATGGCCCGCAACCCGGTCATGTTCGTGGTCGAGGTGGTGGCGGCGCTGGCCACGCTGCTGTTCCTGCGCGACCTCGCGACCGGCAGCGGCAACCTGGGCTTCGCGTTCCAGATCAACCTGTGGCTCTGGATCACCGTGCTGTTCGCGAATTTCGCCGAGGCGGTGGCCGAGGGCCGCGGCAAGGCGCAGGCGGCGTCTCTCCGCAAGACCAAGACCGAGGCCAAGGCGAAGCTCCTGACCGGCAAAGCCAAGGCCGGGAAGGACAGCGAATGGCGCGAGGTCGCCGGCACCGGTCTGAAGCCGGGCGACGTCGTGCTGGTCGAAGCCGGCGACCTGATCCCGAGCGACGGCGACGTGATCGAAGGTGTCGCCTCTGTCAACGAGGCGGCCATCACCGGGGAATCGGCCCCGGTGATCCGCGAATCGGGCGGCGACCGCTCGGCCGTGACCGGCGGCACGCTCGTGATCTCGGACTGGATCAAGGTCAGGATCACCGGAAAGCCGGGCTCGACGTTTCTCGACCGCATGATCGCGCTGGTCGAGGGCGCCGAGCGCCAGAAGACGCCCAACGAGATCGCGCTCAACATCCTCTTGGCGGGCATGACGATCATCTTCCTCATCGCCGTGGCCACGATTCCCAGCTTCGCCGCCTATGCCGGCGGCAGCTTGAGCGTGCTGGCGCTGGTGGCGTTGTTCGTGACGCTGATCCCGACGACGATCGGCGCGCTCTTGTCGGCGATCGGCATCGCCGGCATGGACCGGCTGGTGCGCTTCAACGTGCTGGCGATGTCGGGGCGGTCGGTCGAGGCCGCCGGCGACGTCGACACGCTGCTGCTCGACAAGACCGGCACCATCACGCTGGGCAACCGCCAGGCGACCGCGTTCGTTTCCTTGCCGGGCGTGGCCGAGCGTGACCTTGCCGATGCCGCGCAGCTCGCCTCGCTCAGCGACGAGACGCCGGAAGGCCGATCGATCGTCGTGCTGGGCAAGGAGAAATACGGCATCCGCGGCCGCGACATGGCGGCGCTCAACGCCAGGTTCATCCCGTTCTCGGCGCAGACCCGCATCAGCGGCATCGACGTCGAAGGCCGCGCGATCCGGAAAGGGGCGGTCGACGCGGTGATCGCGCAGCTTCGCTCCGCCGATGCCGGCGCGGTCCGCGAGGCGCACGCGATCGCCGAGCGCATCGCCAAGTCCGGCGGCACGCCGCTGGCCGTCGCATCCGACGGCAGGCTGCTGGGCGTCATCCACCTGAAGGACATCGTCAAGGGCGGCATCCGCGAGCGCTTCGCGGCGCTGCGCAAGATGGGCATCCGCACCATCATGATCACCGGCGACAACAAGCTGACCGCCGCCGCGATCGCCGCCGAGTCGGGGGTCGACGACTTCCTCGCCGAGGCCACGCCCGAGGCGAAGCTCAGGCTGATCCGCGAGGAGCAGGCCAGGGGCAAGCTGGTGGCGATGTGCGGCGACGGCACCAACGACGCGCCGGCGCTGGCCCAGGCCGATGTCGGCGTGGCGATGAACGCCGGCACCCAGGCCGCGCGCGAGGCCGGCAACATGGTCGACCTCGACAGCGACCCGACCAAGCTGATCGAGATCGTCGAGATCGGCAAGCAGCTGCTGATGACGCGCGGCGCGCTGACCACCTTCTCGATCGCCAACGACGTGGCCAAGTACTTCGCCATCATCCCGGCGATGTTCCTGGCCTTCTATCCGCAGCTGCAGGCGCTGAACGTCATGGGGCTGAACACGCCCGAGAGCGCCATCCTGTCGGCGATCATCTTCAATGCGCTGATCATCGTCGCCTTGATCCCGCTCGCGCTGAAGGGAGTGCAATACCGCCCGGTCGGCGCGGCGGCGACCCTGCGCCGCAACCTGCTGGTCTACGGCCTGGGCGGCATCGTCGTGCCGTTCATCGGCATCAAGATCATCGACGTGATCGTCTCTGCCGCCGGCCTTGCCTGAAGGACCCGTGCCATGACGAACGAAGTCCGTCCCGCCATCGTCCTGCTGATCGCCTTCACGCTGATCACGGGCCTCGCCTATCCGCTCGCCACGACCGGAATCGCGCAGCTCGTCTTCCCGAACCAGGCCAACGGCAGCCTGGTCGAGAAGGACGGCAAGGTGATCGGCTCGGCCGTGATCGGCCAGCCCTTCACCGAGGACAGGTATTTCCACGGCCGGCCCTCGGCCACGGTCGGGCCCGACCCGAAGGATCCGAGCAGGACGACCGATGCGCCCTACAACGCCGCCAACTCCGGCGGGTCGAACCTGGGGCCGACCTCGAAGGCGCTGAACGAGCGCATGAAGGCGGACGTGGAGAAGCGGAAGGCCGAGAACCCGTCGGCACGCGTGCCGACCGACCTGGTCACGGCGTCGGGCAGCGGCCTCGACCCGGACATTTCGCCGGAGGCGGCCGAGTTCCAGGTGCCGCGCGTGGCCAAGGCGCGCGGCCTGCCGGAGGATCGCGTGCGGCAGCTCGTGGCCGGCAACAGCGAGGGCCGGACCTTCGGCCTCCTGGGCGAGCCCCGCGTCAACGTGCTGCGCCTCAACCTGGCGCTGGACGCGCTCGCCGCCAAGTAGCTGCGGCGCGTGCCGCTTCGGCGTAGACTCGCGCATGGAACCATGACCGACGACCGCGCCGACCACGGCCGCGAATTGCGGCCCTCGCCCGAGGCCCTGCTCGAGCAGGCCGCGCAGGAGGGGCGCGGCCGGCTGAAGATCTTTCTCGGCGCCGCGCCCGGCGTCGGCAAGACCTATGCGATGCTGGAAGCGGCACGCCGGCGCACGGCCGAGCGCGCCGACGTCGTCATCGGCCTGGTCGAAACCCATGGGCGGCCGGAGACGGCCGCGCTGCTCGAGGGGCTGGAGGTCCTGCCGCGCCTCGGCATCGCCTACCACGGCCACGTTCTCGAGGAATTCGACCTCGACGCGGCGCTGGCGCGGCGTCCGGGCCTGGTCGTGGTCGACGAGCTCGCCCATACCAACGCCGAGGGCGCGCGCCACCCCAAGCGCTACATGGACGTCGAGGAGCTGCTGAAGGCCGGCATCGACGTCTACACCACGCTCAACATCCAGCACCTGGAAAGCCTGAACGACGTCGTGGCGCGCATCACCCGCGTGCGCGTGCGCGAGACCCTGCCCGATCGCGTGCTGGAAGGGGCGAACGAGGTCGAGCTGGTCGACCTGACGCCGGAGGATCTGCTGAAGCGCCTGGCGGAAGGCAAGGTCTACGTGCCGCATTTGGCCGCGCATGCGCTGGAGAACTTCTTCCGCCCGGGCAACCTGAGCGCCCTGCGCGAGCTGGCGTTGCGCCGCGTGGCCGAGCGCGTCGACGACCAGATGGTCGGCTACATGCGCAGCCACGCGATCGAGGGGCCGTGGCCGGCGGGCGAGCGGCTGCTGGTCTGCGTCGGCAACGACCCGCTGGCGCCGTTCATGGTGCGCGCCGGCCGGCGCCTGGCCGACCAGCTTAGGGCGCCCTGGGTGGCGCTCTATGTCGAGCGCGCCACCGCCGCGCCGCAGCGTCACGCTGAAGACGCCCTCGCGCTGGCCGAACGACTGGAGGCACGCACGGCGCGGCTGGTTGGCAACGACCTGCCGGAAGAAATCCTGCACTACGCAAGGCGCAACAACATCACGCAGATCGTGGTTGGGCGGCCGCAGCCCGGATGGCATCGCCTGTTCGTCGGCCGCCCGCTTGCCGACGCGCTGGTCGAAGGAGCCGAGGGCATCGCCATCCACATCGTGACGCCGCCGCGTCCTGAGCGGCTGCCATGGCGATGGGCGATGCCCGTCCTGCCGCACTGGTCGGCGGCGTTGACTTCGATGCTCGGCATCGGCGCCGTGGTGCTGCTGGGCATGTGGATCCCGGACCTTCGCGCCCTGCCGAACGTCGGCATGCTGTTCCTGGCGGTCGTGCTGGTGAACGCCGTGCGGCACGGGCTGGCGGCCGCCCTGGTTTCCGCGCTGCTGGCCTTCGTCGCCTACAATTTCTTCTACACCGAGCCGTATTTCACGCTCGGCGTCGCGCATTGGCACGATGTGCTGGCATTGGTCGTCTTCCTGGTGGTGGCGGCGACGACCGGCAGCCTGGCCGGCCGCGTGCGCGACCAGATGGCCGCGGCGCGCGCGCGCATGGCGGCGCTGCAGACGCTCTACGACTTCGCGCGTCGCCTGGGCAAGGCCAAGACCCCGGACGAGCTGCTGCACGCCGTCGTGCTGCAGGCGCATCGCTTGAGCGGAAGGCCGGCCATGATCCTCTTGCCGGAACAGGACGAGCTCGCGATCCGCTACGCCTGGCCGCCGGAAGACGAGATCGAGGCGGCGGACAAGGGCGCCGCCAACTGGGCCTTCAACAACATCGAGCCGGCCGGCGCGCACACCGAGACGCTGCCCTCGGCCAGATGGCATTTCCGGCCGATGCGCAGCGGCGGCCCAAAGTCCGGCAATGGGGACGCGGTCGGCGTGTTCGGCGTGCTCGGCGCCGACGGACCGCTGGCGTCGGACCTGATGCAGACGCTCGATGCCATGCTCGACCAGGCGGCGGTCGCGGTCGAGCGCATCGCGTTCGCGAGCAAGGCGGCGCAGGCCGAGGCGATGGCCCAGACCGAGCGGTTCCGCGCGGCGCTGCTGTCCTCGATCTCGCACGACCTGCGCACGCCGCTGACCTCGATCCTGGGTTCCGTGACCGCGCTCCGGCGCGACCCGGCGCAGTTCGACGCCGCCGCGCGCGCGGAGCTGCTCGCCACGATCGAGGAGGAGGCCGAGCGTCTGGACCGGTTCGTCGCCAACCTGCTCGACATCACGCGGCTCGAGGCCGGCACCGTCACGCCCAAGCGCGACTGGCTGCAGGTGGCCGAGGTGGTCGACACGGCGGCGCGCCGCGTGGCAAAGCGCCTGAACGGCAAGCGCCTGGTGCGGCGCATCCCGCACGACCTGCCGCTGCTGCGCGGCGATTTCGTGCTGCTGGAGACGATCCTGGTCAACCTTCTCGACAACGCGATCAAGCATGCCGTCAACGCCGACATGATCGCGGTCGAGGCCCGCGCCGCCGACGGAACGGTCACCGTATCCGTCACCGACAACGGCGACGGCGTGGCGCCCGACATGGTGCCGCGGCTGTTCGACAAGTTCTTCCGCATCCAGCGCCAGGACCGCACGGTCGCCGGCACCGGGCTCGGCCTGTCGATCTGCAAGGGCCTGACCGAGGCGATGGGCGGCACGATCGAGGCCGAGAGCCCGGCCGTCGACGGCCGCGGCACGCGCTTCACCCTCAGCTTCCCGGTCGAGACGCAGCCGGCGCCGCTGGAGATGAGCGAGGCGCGCGCGTGACCGCCGCGGCGACCCGCTTGCTGGTAGTCGACGACGAGCCGCAGATCCGCCGCTTCCTCAAGACCAGCCTCGGGGTGCATGGCTACGACGTGATCGAGGCCGACTCCGGCGCCGCCGCGCTTCGCATGGCGACCACGGCCAAGCCAGACATGGTGATCCTCGACCTCGGCCTGCCCGACCAGGACGGGGCCGAGGTCATCAAGCGCCTGCGCGAATGGTCGAAAGTGCCGATCGTGGTCCTGTCGGCGCGCGGCGAGGAAGCAGCCAAGGTCGCGGCGCTCGACCTGGGCGCCGACGACTACGTCACCAAGCCGTTCGGCATGAACGAGCTGCTGGCGCGGCTGCGCGCGGCGCTGCGCCACCGGCTGCAGGAGCAGGGAGCGGAGCCGGTCTTCGATCTAGGGCCGCTGCACGTCGACCTCGCGCGCCGGCTGGTCACGCGCGACGGCCGCGAGGTCAAGCTGTCGCCGCGCGAATACGACCTGTTGCGCCAGCTGGTGATCCATGCCGGCAAGGTGCTGACGCACCAGCACCTGCTGCGCGAGGTCTGGGGGCCGGCGCATACGCACGATACGCAGTACTTGCGTGTCTATGTCGGCCAGCTCCGGCACAAGCTCGAAGCCGACCCGACGCACCCGCAGTTCATCACCACGGAACCGGGCGTCGGCTACCGGCTCCGGCTCGAGGAGTAGGCGGGCGCGCCTACTGCTTCAGCGTCTGTACCACCTCGTCCGAGGCCTTGAGCTGGCCGTCGATCATGGCGGCGTCCAGCGTCAGCATCATCGGTTTGGCGCCGTTGCTGCCGCCGGCCAGCTGCACGCGCAGGCCGTTCTTGCGATGGCGCAGCAGCAGGTTGTGCGGCAGCGCGATCGCGAAGCCTTCGTCCATGAAGCAGACCACCGCGCCGTCGCGGTTCTTCACGCATTGCTTGTTGGCCTTGACCGCGGGCGCGATGTCCAGCTTCTCCGCCGCATCGCTCATCGCCTGGGCATAGGCGCGCGCGGCCTCGTCGTGATGGGTCATGAAGACGGTCAGCGTGTATTGCTGCGACTTCGTCTGGCGCTCGACGAAGCTCGACAGCTGCAGGCGCTGCTCGTAGCTGAGCTCGCGCCGCGGGCCTTCCAGGCGCACATAGGGATCGGCCTCGATGTCGACCACCGTGACCTCGCCGATGCGCCGCTCGATCGGGCGTGCCGCGGGGCGCGCGGGGACGGCGGCCTTTTCGACCGGAGCGCGCGCGGCGGGAGCGGCGGCGACGCGCTCGACCGCCCAGACGCCGCGCTTCTCGGCCCTGGCCCGATTGGCGGCCGCCGCATAGGCGTCCCCGGTCTTGGCGACGGGCTTGGCCCAGCCCCGCGAGACCAGGATTTCGGCAAGGTCCTGCTGGCCGAGCCAGCACTGCGCCACGATGGCCTTGCTGGCCTTGCCCTTCTCCTCGCAACGCAGCTGCTGGCGGTCGATCAGGCGGCTGAGCGCGACCGTGGCATCGC
The DNA here is from genome assembly GCA_964557415.1 of uncultured Rhodospirillaceae bacterium. Taxonomy (GTDB): domain Bacteria; phylum Pseudomonadota; class Alphaproteobacteria; order JAEULC01; family JAEULC01; genus JAEULC01. The sequence continues at coordinate 8,885 of CAZLBB010000034.1, read as the reverse complement.
CGGCGAACTTGTCGCCCCGGGGGGGTGCGTCGATGCCCCACAGCTTGACCGTCGTTCCCTTGCAGCTGTCGAGATGGAAGGTTTCGCCGTCGACAATGCAGGCGCCGATACCCGCCAGAACGGCGGCGGCCAGAAGAATCGCCATAGACCGATCCCCTCGTTGCGTGAAGGCCTGGAACCTAGTCCGGCCGCGGCGATCTTACCATCCGTAGGGTTGCGGGTCGCAGCCCTCTTTGCTGTTGACGGGCCGCCTGTCATGCGGAAGGCGCTGCCTGGCCGATCCGGCGTGCCCGCGACCGCCGGAGCACGGCGCCGGCCGGCACGAGCGCTAGCGCCAGCGCCATGCCGCCCCAGGCGATCGCCTCGCGATTGGCAAAGTTTTCAACGTACTGGAGCAGCAGGATACCGAAGATCAACATCGCAGCGACGGCGCCGTCCAGGCGCGGCGACGGGCTGGCTTCCACATAAGGGCGCCGACCAGATATCCACAGAATCCCCAGGGTGAGGGCGAGGCCCAGGGTCGGCACCAGGAACTCGGGCAGCGGGAAATCGCGATAGCGGCCGTGGAAGATCGTGTGGATCCAGTAGAGCCACCGGCCGGGCAGCAGCGCGAGCGGGTCGTGCAGCGCCGGCAGGTCCGGCCTGAGCGCCAGCCACAGCGTCTCGTAGAGCGCGAGCGCGACGAAGACCGCGAGCAGCCGATCGCGCCAGGGAACGGCGCGCAACCGAACGAGCGCGGCCGCGGGCGCGTTGAGCGCGACCGGCGACGGCGGGGCCGCCAGCCGCTTGAGCGCCTCGGCGAACAGCAGCAGCGCGAGGGCGGCCTGCAGCCCGAATTGCAGCAGCGGCGCGAAATAGACGCCCTTGTCGTACCACTGCGCCAGCCCGCTGCCGGCGCTGATGGCCAGCATTCCGGCCAATGCCTGCGCCAGGAACGCCAGGGCGAAGGCGGCGGCGGCGCCGGGCCAGAGCGCGAGCATGGCCAGGCTGGCCAGCGCGCCCGCTGCCGCCGCGCCGGCGAAGCCGAGGCGCCACTGCGGGTGCTCGACCACCGGTCCACCGGGCGGGAACTTCGGCTGGCGCTCGGCATCCAGCAGGCCCCAATGGCCGCCCACGGTGCCTTCGTGCGCCGTCTTCCATGGCTGGTCGAAGGCCTCGATCAGGTTGTAGTCCATGCCCCGGTCGTGGGCGAGGCGCGCGAAGGCGTTGAAGAACCGCGCCTGCATCGCGCGGCTCGGCACGGCGCGCTCGCGGCTGCGGCCGGCGCTCGGCCAGCCGACCTCGCCGATCAGGATCGGCTTGTCGGGAAAAGCCTGCCGCACCCTGTCGTAGACGGCGACGATGTGCTCCATGGCCTGGTCGACGCCGACCGGGTCGTCCTCCCAGTAGGGCAGGAAATGCACCGTGATGTAGTCGACCTCGTGCGCCAGCTGCGGGTTGCGCAGCCAGTACTCCCAGACATCGGCATAGGAGACCGGCTGGCGCACCGACTGGCGCACGCGCCGGATATAGCCGGCGAGCTCTTCGGCGGTGAACTCGTGCCGCAGCAGCACCTCGTTGCCGACGATGACGCGCTTGACCGTCTGGGGATGGCGGTTGGCCTCATCGATCAGCGCCGCGATCTCGACCTCGTTGCGCGCCCGGTCGGGGTTGATCCACGCTCCTTGAGTCACCTCGATGCCGTATTGGGCCGCCAGGCGCGGCACGGATTCGAGCCCCTCGGTGCTGGCATAGGTGCGCACGCCCGCGACCCTGCCCTTGAGCGCGGCAAGGTCCTCGTCGATCTGGGCGGTCGTCGGGTAGCGCCGCTCCAGCGGGCTTTGCCCGCGGCGGAACGGCGCGAAGGAGACGCTGCGGAGCACGCCGCCGTCCCACGCCGGGCCGATCTCGACCGGCCGGTTCACCGCGTGCCAGCCCGCGAAGCTCGCGAGCAGCGAGACGGCGATGGCCGTGAGCACGATCGCGATCTTCATACCCGGACCGGCGTTCCTTGACGGCGCTTGCGCGATCCCGCCCTGGGGCGGGGTGAAGCTGTTTCCCAGAGAAAGCACGATGGAGCAAGCCTTTTGCCGGAAGCCTGGCCGGCACGCCGGGCGTTGACCGGTCGCATCTTTGCGTGTCTTTTGGCGACCGGGCCATGGCTACGGACAGCGTGACGACTTCGCCGCGGTTGCGGATTGCGTCCATCGAATGGGCGGCCATATCCGTGGCCGCGTCGATCGCGGCCGTGCTGGCCCTTGCCGTCTTCGTCGTCGGCGCCGACAAGCTGCTGGCGGACCTGGGCCGGATGACGCCCGCCATGCTGGCGCTGTGCCTGGCGGCGATGCTGTGGCAGGTGGGATGCCGGTTCCTGCGCTGGCTGCTCTACATCCGCTGCCTCGGGCTGCCGGCCTCGCCGCGCCGGGAGCTGCTCTACTACCTCGCCGGCTTCGGCGTGGCGCTGACGCCGGCGCGGCTGGGCGAGACCTTGCGCCTGTGGTTCCTGCGCCAGCGCTTCCACGCGCCGTATCGCCGCCTGGTCGGCCTCTACGCCGCCGACCGTCTCAGCGACGCCACCGCCTATCTCATCATGTTCGCGATCGGCTCCACCGCCGGCCAGCACCGTTTCCCGGTCGCCTGGATCACGCTCTTGGCGCCGATCCTGCTGGCGCTCGCCGTGGTCACGCCGCGCCCGGGCATCGCGGTGCTGAACGTCGCATACGCGGCCCTGCGCCGCGGGCGCACGCTGTTCGCCTGGCTGCGGCGCGCGATCCGCAACATGGCGGTGCTGTTCCGTCCGCGCGTCTACCTGACGGGCGTCGCGATCGGCACGCTCGGCTGGTGCGCCGCGCCGCTGATCCTGACCGCGAGCCTCGCCGAGCTCGGCATCGCCTTCGATCCGCTGCTGGCGGCCGCGTGCTACGCCGCCGGCGCGCTGGCCGGCGGCGCCAGCATGATGCCGGGCGGCGCCGGCGTGTCGGAGACCGTGCTGGTCGTGCTGCTGGTCGCCTTCGACGTGCCGCTGGACGCCGCCGTGTCGGCCACGATCATGACGCGCCTCACCTTCATGTGGGTGCCGATCGGCATCGGCATCGCGAGCCTGCCGGTGGCGCTCCGGCGCGTACGGGGAAAGGGGGCCGTCGCCGAGGCAGGTACCCCGGCTGTCTTTCGATGATCGGGGACGGTGGCCGGCACGTCCCCGGGACGTGTCATGGCGCGATCGGGCCGCGAGTGGCAATGGCTCGGTTGGAAAGATTCGCGAGCTTCTTCAGCCGCGCGGCGACGCCGGCGCAGAAGCGCGAATAGCTTGCGTCGGCCTTGCTGTCGCTGGTGATGACATCGGCCACCGTCAGCCACGCCTCTTCGCGCTCCAGGGGCCGCAGATTCCCCATGGCACCGTCCAGGCCCAGGTACAGGTCGGCAGCGAACTGGCTGGCATAGACCTCCTGGAGCGGGCGATCGCCGCGCAAGGCTTCGGGCCGCCAGACCGCGAGCCCGACGACGATCAGGACGAAGGCGGGGATGGACAGCACCACGGTCCAGACCAGCAGAGCGCGGAACTCGACCAGTGATACGGCAAGGCCGCTGACCGTCACCTCGACGATGGACAGGCCGAGCACCAGGAAGCCCAGCGGCGTCTTGACTGCGTCGATGATGGACGAGCGGGATTCGACCGAAGGCTGGGTCATGGCTTGGCCTCCGCGAACGCCGGCGCATTCTCGCCGCGGTCCTTCACGAGCCGGACAAGCCGCTTTGCCTGCTGTGGCGACAGCAGGAAATTCGTCGCTTGGGGCGCGCGGAAGATCAGCAGTTCGGAAAGCACCGGATCGTCGCGCAGCGACCAGCCCAGGATCGGCTTCGCAAACTTCACCTCATAGGTGACGTCGACGCCGTGGCTGTCCCATCCCGTCTTGAGATAGGGCTCCGAGGCGAGCCGGCCCCAGCCATAGAGGCCGCGAAAGTGCTCGTCGCCGGCCATCCAAAAGAACACCAGATCGCCGGGGTGCATGTCGCTTCGGTACCGCGTGGCGTACCATGTATCGGCCGCACCGGGCCGGATCGCATTTCGCAGGTCGAAGCGCTCTGGCACGCTCTGGAAGACGAACACGTTCATGGCGCGGTCCCCCCTGTGCTGCTTCAATCCTACAGGGAATGCGCTGTCTTGCGAGTGCAGTCGGCCGGTCGATCGCCAGTTGCAGCGGGTCGCCGCCACGGCCAAAGGCGTGGAGGGAATTGCCGCGCTCGGCGAGCGTCGAGGACAATTTGGGGGACAAGCACCGGTGCGCGCCGCAAGCAAAGTGCCGCAAGCTCGGCAGCGCGTGCTGCGCAAACCGGCTGGCGTCCCCTACGGGATTCGAACCCGTGTTTGCGCCGTGAGAGGGCGCCGTCCTGGGCCTCTAGACGAAGGGGACCCCGTTTGGACTGCCGGCGGCGGCGGAGCCGGACCCGCGGCGGCGAAGCTGTAGCCCAAGCGGGCAGCGAGTTCAAGCCGCGCCGCCGGGCGCCTCGCGGAACGCGGCGCAGGGCACGAACCGGCCGGGCCGGCCGATCGCGACCATGCGTTCTGCCACCTCCGGCGAGAACGCGGCCCGCGCATGCCGCCGCAGCTCGTCGCCGCTCGCGAACGGCGTGAAGTCGAGCTGGCAGCCCGGGCCCGGTGCCTCCACGTCCAGGCGGGCGGCGAACGAGGCGGCGCTGTCGTGCGGGCCGGGATGCCCGATGCGCGCGACGCCGGGCGGATAGGCGAGGCGGACGCTCGGCGCCAGGCGCAGGGGCGCCGGGAAGGCCTCGTAGCGGAACACGACGACGGCGGTCGTACCGGGCGGAAGGGCCCTGGTGCCATAGGCGGCGATCGCCCTGGCCAGGCCGGCGAACGGAAGGTCCGGATGGCGCGCGACATGGCCGGCCTGCGCCGCCAGCTCGCGCGGGCCGATCAGGACGAGCATCGAGAAGGCGAGCACGGCCGCCGTCGTCGCGACCGATCGGGCCCAGCTCGCGGGGATCGACGCCGGCAGGATCAGCGCCGCCACGCCGGCGCTCAACAGCACGATGCCGGGGCCGACCGTCCGCGGCCCATAGGCATCGAACAGCACCAGCAGCCGCAGCAGATAGGCCAGCGCCAGGTAGCCGATGCCCAACGCGACCAGCAGCGTCGCCTGGGGCGAGACGCGCCAGGCGACCGGCCATCGCGCCGTCGCTATCCCGGTCGCGATCGCGAGGGTCAGGATCAGCCCGGCGAAATCGACGGAGGCCCGGCCGGCGTAGCTGAGGAACGCGAGCGTCAGCGCGGCCGCGGATTCGGGCGCCGGCAGGCGCGGCGCGCCCGTGGCGAACCCCGTCTGCAGCAGGTTGAATCCCTGGTAGGCGGCGAGGAACAGCACGGAAGCGACCAGGCCGGGCAGAATCCGGCGCAGCGTCGCCCGCCCGCAGCAGAGCGCGACCGCAAGGGAGAAGACGGCGAGAAAGGGCGCGAAGAAATGGCGCGTCGCCGCGCCGAGCACGAGGAAGCCGGCCAGCAGGATGTTGTTCGGCCAGCGCGCCTCCGGCCGCTCGGCCGCGCGCCGCGCCGCGAACAGCGCGCCGGCGACGGCCAGCAGCATCAGGCTCTCCGACCAGGTGGCGAGCAGCAGCAGCAGCGACACCGGGTTCAGGGCGAAGGCCAGCGTCGCCGACCAATGCCGCGCATAGGCCTGCATCAGCGCGGCCGCCGCGATCCAGGCGACGAGGTTGGCGAGCTTGCTGCCGGCGATCAGCGCGGTCTCGTCCGCCGACCAGCTCAAGGCGGCGATGGCCGCCGGGTAGCCGCAGGGGAACAGCGCGAAGTAGGCGCCGTCGAGCGCGCAGGCGCCCTCGGTCCGCAGCGAGCGCGCGATCGCCAGGTAGGTCCAGGAATCGGTCGACAGGAAGCCGAACGTGCCGGCGTACAGCGTTCCCAGGACCAGCGCGCCGACCAGCGGCACCAGGGCGCGCCGCATCGGGCGACCGGGCCGGTTCGGTGCCCCGGCTCCGGCCCGCGCGTCAGGCCGCCTTCTGTTGCCGTGCCACTTGCAGCAGGGCGTCGACGTGCTTCGGATCGGTGTTGAACGCGGTCACCAGGCGCTGCAGCGGGCGCGACTTGTCGCCGCCGGGCTGGCTCCAGGGCTCCATGGCGAAGCCCGAAGCCGCGATCGCCTGGGCCAGCGCCGCCGGCATCTCGGCAAAGACCTCGTTGCCGTCGACCGGGTGGACGATCTTCACGCCCGCAAGCGCGCCGAGGCCCTTGGCGAGCGCCTGGGCCTGGGCGTTGGCATGGCGCGCGTTGGCGAGCCACAGCCCGTCCGTCAGGTAGGCCTCGAGCTGGGCCGAGAGGAACCGCATCTTCGAGAACAGGTGCCCGGCGCGCTTGCGCCGGAACGCGATGGTCTCGGCCAGGTCCTTGCGGAACACGACGATCGCCTCCGCCGCCAGCGCGCCGTTCTTGGTCGCGCCGAAGGACAGGATGTCGACGCCCGCGCGCCAGGTCGCCTCGGCCGGCTTGCAGCCGAGCCCCGCCAGCGCGTTGGCGAAGCGCGAGCCGTCCATGTGCAGCACCAGGCCGCGCGCATGCGCGATGCGCCCGATCGCCGCCACGTGGTCGGGCGCGTAGGCGGTGCCGCACTCGCTGAGGCTGGTGATGCTGACCGCCGCCGGCTGGGCATGGTGCACGCCGGCAGGCGCGGCGGCGAGCGCGGCCTCGAGCGTCGCCGGCGCGATGCGCCCGTGCTCGCCCTCGAGCGGCACCAGCCGCGCGCCCGCGGTGTAGAACTCGGGCGCGTTGCACTCGTCGAGCAGGATGTGCGACTCGGCGTGGCAGTAGATAGAACCCCAGGGCGGCGTCGCGCTCGCCAGCGACAGGGCGTTGGCGGCCGTGCCGGTCGCCACCGGGAAGACCACGAGGTCGGTCTCGAACAGCTCGGCGAAGCGCTTCTCCAGCCGCGCCGTGATCTCGTCGTTGCCGTAGGGCAGCGCCGGCCCGGCATTGGCGGCCTCGATCGCCCGGAGGATGGCGGGATGGATCCCGGTCACGTTGTCGCTGCGGAAATTCGCGGTCATCGACGTTCCCCTGCCTTCGTCCTCACGGCGCGCGCTTGATCGCGATCGTGCCGACCGTCCGGCCGCTGGCGGCGTCGAGCACGTAGAGCCTTTCCTCGCCGTCCGGCAGCGCCACGCGCAGGACCACGCGGTCGCCGCTGGTCGTGGTCTCGACCACGCGCGCGCCCGGCGGCAAGCTCACCTCGGCGCTGCCGAACCCGGCGCCGGTCCGCTTGGCCTGCATGGCGATGCCGCCGATCAGCACGCCGAAGCCGGCGACCAGCAGCATCGCCATGACGGCGACCAGGATCTTGAGCCCGGTCACGGCAGGCGGCCCGGCTTCGTCACGTCGCGTCCATCGCGGCTATGATGCGAGACCAATGATCCAAGACCCGTCCCAATCCCCCGCCACGCTGACCGTCGTGGCCGAGCCGCAGGACGACGGCGAGCGGCTCGACCGCCTGATCGCCCGGCGCCTGCCCGATCTTTCGCGCAGCCGCGTCAAGGCCTTGATCCTGGCCGGTCACGTTGCCGCGAGCGCGGGCGGGACCGTAACGGACCCCTCCCGCCGGGTCAAACCGGGACAAAGTTTCGCCATCATCGTTCCCGAGGCTGAGCCCGCTCGACCGCGGGCGCAGGCGATGCCGCTCCCGGTCGTGTACGAGGACGCGGACGTGATCGTGATCGACAAGCCGGCCGGCATGGTGGTGCACCCGGCGCCCGGCAACCCCGATTTGACCCTGGTCAATGCGCTGCTGGCGCATTGCGGGGACACTTTGTCGGGCATCGGCGGCGTCAAGCGGCCCGGCATCGTGCATCGCCTCGACAAGGACACGAGCGGGCTGATGGTTGTGGCCAAGAACGACGCGGCGCATGCCGGCCTGTCGCGGCAGTTCGCCGAGCGGACGATCGAGCGCCTGTACCGCGCCGTCGTCTGGGGCGTGCCGAGCCCGCGCGAGGGCCGCATCGAGGGCGCGATCGGCCGCGATCCGCGGAACCGGAAGCGCATGGCCGTGTTGAAAACCGGCGGCAAGCCTGCCGTTACCGCGTACCGGGTGACGAAGGTTCTCGCCCGGGGTGCCGCCAGCGTGGTCGAATGCCGGCTGGCGACCGGGCGGACGCACCAGATTCGCGTCCACCTGGCGGCGCAGGGGCATCCCCTGGTCGGCGACCCGGTCTATGGCGGGCGCCGGGCACGGCGCGGTGGCTCCGGCGCAGGCGGCCAGGACCAGCGGGTCCGGGCGGCGGCCGAAGCCCTGGGGCGGCAAGCTTTGCATGCCGCCACCCTCGGTTTTTCGCACCCGCGAACAGGGCGGATGTGTCGATTCGAGAGTCAATTACCCCAAGATGTCAAAGATTTAATAAATTTCTTAGACCATGACCAAGGAAATAGTTTATCTTAGTGGCGAGGTAGGACATTAACAGACCAGGGGTTTGGGGCGGTCCGGCAATGGGGCCGGGGCGTATCAAGCCCGAAGGATCAGGACGAATGGCGACGAACAGGCTTCCGGTAATCAGCTCCGAAGGGAACCTCTCGCGGTACCTGCAGGAGATCCGCCGCTTCCCGATGCTGACGGCGGACGAGGAATACGTGCTGGCCAAGCGCTGGCGCGAGCACGGCGACACCGAGGCCGCGCACAAGCTGGTCACCAGCCATCTGCGCCTGGTCGCCAAGATCGCCATGGGCTATCGCGGCTACGGCCTGCCGGTCAGCGAGCTGATCTCGGAAGGCAATGTCGGCATGATGCAGGCGGTCAAGCGCTTCGAGCCCGACCGCGGCTTCCGCCTGGCGACCTACGCCATGTGGTGGATCCGCGCCGCGATCCAGGAATACATCCTGCACTCCTGGTCGCTGG
>CAZLBB010000033.1:20431-44172 GCA_964557415.1 uncultured Rhodospirillaceae bacterium | reverse complement strand
TGGTTGCGGGGAGCCGCAGCGGTCAATACCACACTTTCTTCGAGATCGCCTGCTAGGTCAACCGGATCAACCGGTTAGGCGCCGACCGGCAACCCGATACGGGCGGCGTGCACCTTATATATGAAGCGCGCGCTGGGCGGATTTCGGAAACGCGACGACGTTCCCGGCCGGCGCCGCGCGCAGCACCGCGCTCGCCCGCTCCAGGCACTGCGTCGCCATCAGGATGTAGGCGTGCCGGAGCACCGAATCCGTCGTGATCTCGGCCAGCCGCCAGTATTCGCGCGCCATGGCGCGCAGCCTCGACGCTTCCTGCACCGCTTCCCCCTCCCGGTCCCGACGGCGCACGTTTGGTGAACCGCCCGGGTTGTCATTGCTTTGAGCATCGACCCGGTAGAAACACGAAAGGCCCCGCTTCCGCCGCGCCGATCAGGCACGACGGAGGCGGGGCCTTGTTCGATCGGCGCAACTATCGGCGGCCGCTACCTTCGTCGCGCGACGTCTTTACAATGCCGACGACGCCACGCAGCCGGGCGCGACAGCCGTCGCCCCAGTCCGCCAGCGCGGCCATGTAATCGGCGCCCGGCTTCGGGTCGATCTCCACGGCGTCGGGCACCGCAGGCCGCGCGCCGCAATCCTCCATCTCGGATGGCAGCGTCACGCGATCCCGCTCAATCCGCGTGCTGACGATCTCGACGGTCCTCGGCGTCTCGCTGGCGCAGCTCGTCAAAGACAGCGCGATAAGCGTCAGGAATGCCCTTGCAGTCGGGGACATGGTCGATCCTCTGGGTGATGATGCGCGTGCGCCGCTTCGCCTGTGCCAGACGCCCGATCTCGGCGCCACACGCCGCCAGCGCGCGGTCGTTCTGGGCGCGGATGGCGGCCAGCTCGACCAGGTTGTGGTCGTTGGTCTGGCTGATCACACGCATGTTCGCCCGCGCCTGGTCGCGCTCGAGCGTCAGGACGCCGACCTGGCCGGCCAGCTCGGCGCGCTCGGCCTTGAGGTTGGCGATGTGGACGAGCTGCGCCGCGATCCATCCGCCGAGCAGCATGAGGCCGACCAGCAGCAGGATGACCCGGAACCAGCCCTTGCCGAACGCGCCCAGGATCTTCGCCGCCACGCCGGTGACCGGCACGGCGAAGCCGGCGCCGCCGGTCAGGAAGCCGAACACCAGCCCCGGCAGGCCGAACAGGTCGAAGCCCAGCATCAGCCGGCATCCCTCAGATGCGGCGGCAGGTCCGGCAGCGGCACCGTCCTGCCGGCGAGCGCATGCGTGCTGTCGCCGCAGAACTCGAGCTGGCCCACGCGCAGGAAGTAGTGGCAGCGCTCGACCTTGCCGTCCTCGTCCGGACCGACCGTGATGTTCATGCTCGGCGTGAAGGTCGGCGCATCGACGTTGCCGTCGAAGCCCCACCGCGCACCCTTGCGGGTCGGCCGATCGACGAAGAAGACATGCATCTCCTCGCAGGCCGGGCACCAATGGACATAGCCCTCGACCGTCTTGCGCAGCTTGCCGCCGAGCTGGCCCATGGCTAAGCCAGCCCCATCTTGCGCCGTGCCCACAGCTCGATGCGCGGCCAGTAGGCCAGCGTCTCGGCGGCGTGGCGGCCGGTGATCCGGGGCAGACAGCGCATGATCTCGGCATAGAGCAGCGCGCCGCCGCACGCGCGCTGCGCCGCGAGGATGTTGCCGGCGCCGGCGTTGTAGCTCGCCGCGCCCAGCGCGTGGCGATCGCGCGGTGGGCGCGGACTCGAGTAGATGCCACACAGCCGGCCCATGTAGTAGGCGCCGGCGTCGATCGACGGGCCGGCGAGGCGGCGGTCCAGCGCCTGGTAGCCGAGCAGCGGGAACATCTCCACGGCGGTGCCGGGCATGAACTGCGCCAGCCCCTCGGCGCCGGCCGGCGAGCGCGCGGCCGGGTCCATGGCCGACTCCGTCATGATCTGGCCCCACCACGATTCCCAGCGCGCCTCGCACGGCCCCATGAATCGGTTGGCCGCGCGTCGGATCTGCGGGTCGTACTTCGACGGCAGCACCGAGGCGGCCTCGGCCGGGCCGGCCATCGCGACCATGGCGCAGCCGCTCAGCGCCGCGGCGACGATCAGCCCGCCGGTCACCAGGATGGCGGCGCGGTAGATCGCCAGCGCGACCGGATTGGACGCCAGCACGTCCCACACCTCGCTCTTGAAGTCCTTGATGCCGATGCGGCGATCGAGGCGGCGCAGGCAGAGGAAGAGCAGCTCGGCTGCCACGAACAGCACGGCCAGCTTGACGACGAAGTTGCCCAGGTTCACCGCGCTCCCGCCCAGCACGATGATCGCGATCAGCCAGGCGGCGAACAGCGCCAGCGCCGCGTTGCGCAGCCAGCGCGCGCCTGTGACGCCCCAGTCCCTCCAGGGCCGCCAGGCGAGCCAGTCGATGAAATCGCGCAGCATGATGACCTCCGGTCAAATTGGTGTGGGCGGTCAGTGCGTGTAGGAGCCCTTCGGCAAGGGCTCAGGGGGCGGCGGCGGCACGTAGGCCGGCGGCGAGGGAAGCTGCGGCAGCCCTTTCGGCGACGCAGCCGGCGCCTCCTGGCCGCGCCCGCGCTCGGCTTCGCCGACGCGCAGCTCCTCCGCTGCGCCGCGGGCGAGGCCGCGGCCGATCGCCTCGGCCACGGCCTCGGCATCGACCGGGCCGGCACCGTCGCGCAGGCCTGCCGCCAAGCCCTCGCCGATGCCGCGCCCGAGATCCCGGGCGAAGCCGCCCTGGTCGGGCGCGGCGCTGCAGCCGGCGAGCGCCAGCGCGGCCGCGGCGAGCACGACCAGCCGGGTCACCGTTGCACCCGCGGCGAGGGCGACGGCGGCACCTGGAGGCCGAGGCCGGAGACGATCAGGTCCAGCTTGGTCTCGATCACCGCGAGGCGCTCCGACGTCTTCGCCCCCTCGAGCCGCTCCAGCCGGCGCGACAGCTCCTCGCGGTCGCGCTGCGCGACGCCCCAGCCGACCGCGAGGGCGACGCCGGCGAGCGCCAGGGTGATCACCGGCATCGCCCAGCCGCTCATCTGCCCGCGCGCGCCGGCGCCCGACGTATCGGCCATGGTCACGCGTCCTTTCCCGGCGGCGGCCGCGGCAGATCCTCCCAGTCCTCGCCCGTCGCCTGCAGGCAGGTCCGGCTGCTGGGCAGCGTCAGCAGGATGGTGAAGCTGCCGTCGTCGGAGACGAGCAGCTCGACGACCGCGCCGCCCCGGGTCATGCCGCGGGCGCGCGGCCGCTCCTTGAACTTCGCCTCGAGCTGCGCCAGCACGTCGGCGCGATCGCCGCAGGCGGCCGCGAACGGCAGCTGCGCCGCCGCCGGGCCGGCGAGCAGCGCCGCCACGAGCACCAGCGCGATCGCCGCGAGCGGCGCGAGCGCGAGAACGAGCACGATGCACCATGGCGGCCGTTGATCCGGCCGCCGCTCTAGATCATCGCGCACGCGGATCAACGCGTGCGCAGGCGGCCGTTTGCGAGCTGCCATCGAAGCCTCCCCCTTGCTGAGACAGCCGCCGCCGGCGGCCGCGGGTGCTAGACCGGCCAGGCCAGGTTCGCGGCGATTGCCTCGATCGCCGGCGCCGTGGCGGCCGCGTCGATGTCGCGCTTGGCGCCGAGGCGCACGGCCTCGATCGCCGCGGCGAGCAGCGTCCACAGCGCCTTCTTCGCCAGCACCTGCTGCGCGACCAGCGCGAGCGTCGACGCCTCGATGCCGACCGACGCGGCCAGGATCGGATAGTCCGCCGGGTCCGGCGCGGGATCGTCCTGCAGCCGCGCCGCCTCCTCGGCCTTCTCGCGGTAGACCATCGCCTGCGCCGAGCCCGGCGTGACGTATTTGAGCCGCACCGCCTCGGCCGCGGCGTCGACCCGCGCCTTCACCTGCTCGCGCAGCGCCGCGAGATCGGGATAGCGGAAGGCGAGCAGGTCGGCATGGTCGGCCGCGACCTCCTCCCAGCCTTCCGGCGCCGCACCGCCGAAGCCGTCCGCGACGGCAACGACGGCGCCCTGGTCGTTGCGCTTGACGAATGCCATCTGCCACCTCACCCGGCCGTGTGGACGAAACAGCCGCAATTGAGCGTCCATCCGGTTCCGGACGGCGTCGACGTTCGCGGCTGGATGGTGTGCCGGCCGCGCGATAGCGGCGCGCCGTTCGTCCCGGAAATGCCGGCGCCGCTGGCGTACCAGGCCGTCGAGCCCGTCGTGATCACGTTCGGGCTGATGTAGGCGGCGGGGGCGGCGTCCAAAGAGACGTTGTGCGTGATCGTCTCGGTGCCGGACGACGCGAAGCCGTTGATGTAGGTCCCCAGGAGGACCGTCTCGTCGCCCCAGGACAGGAACTCCGCAGCGGTGCCCCAGTTCGTGAACGCGCCGCTGGTGCTGAACCCGCTGGTGGCGCTTGAGCTCTCCGCCACCATGGGACGGCGGTTGTAGTAGCTCGCCACCAGGCGCTGCTGCAGCGTGTCGACCCAGGCGCTCGACACCGCGTAGGCCATGCCGACCAGCACGCGCGCCGCGTCGCCGGTCTTGACCAGATGGCCGTAGGTGCCGTCGACCGCCGGCGCCGTCGCGCTGTACTCGAGCGCGGGCGTGCCGGAGTTGCTGTAGGCGTAGATGTAGACGAGCTGCGTGCCGGCGCCGGCCGGCGCCACCGTGATCGGGGTCGACGGCAGCACATAGGCGACGCCGGCGATGAAGATCAGCTCGCCGGCCTCGCGCGCGAGCTGCAGGTCCGCGCCCGACTTGGTGAGGCGGCAGCAGAACGGCCGGATCAGCTTCGAATGGACGTAGGCCGGCGTCGCCGCCTTGGTCGCCGGCGGCGCCGACGCGCCGCCGACATGCTCGGAAGCGGTGCCGATCTGGATCAGGCCCGTGGCCGATTCCGACGCGGCGCGCGAGACCAGCCCGGCCGGCGTGACGTATTTCGCGTCGTCCGTGCCCGTCGCGATCTCGGCATTCGTCGCCTTGTTCGCCGCCAGCACCTTGGCGCGGTAGTTCGCGCCGTCCGACCAGATCACCGCGCAGGTGCCCGGATAGACGATATAGGTCGCGGCGCCGTTGATCGTGCTGGTCGCCGGCGTGATCGTGACGGTCGACGACGCGTGGATGTTGTCGACGTAGGCGTACCAGCCGTCCTCGAAGCCCGCACTTCCGGCCTGCGCGATCGTATCCGCCATGGCCGAGGCGTTGCTGCGCGTCACGCGCTTCCCGCGGTCCCCGGCCGCGAGGGCGTAGCTGGCGCCGGTCTGCGCGTTGACCTTGGCGGCGCCACGGATCGTGTAGGTGCCGCCGGCGCCGGCGTCGACGCCCTCGATCCCGCCGTCCGGCGTCAGCGTGCGCTCGTTCATGATGCCGGCATGCGTTCCGAGCGTCAGATAGGATGGATCGTTCGGCGCGCCCTCGGCCGGGCCGACCTCGCCCGACATCGTCACGGTCCAGCTCGCGATCATACCGGCGCCGCCGAACAGGTCGGACGTGAACGTCGTGGCGCCGGTCTCCGCATCCCAGGCGGTGATGACGCCGGTCATCCAGTTGGTCGCCGGCGCCGCGTTGTCGGACACGCGGATGCGCTGGCCGACCCCGAAGGCCGGGATCTGGCCGCCCGTGCCGGTGATCGTGAGCGACTTCGACCCCAGCCCGACCGCGAGCGACGTCGACGACGTGCCGCGCCCGGCGTTGGCGACGTGCGCCGGGATCAGGCCCAGCACCCAGGGCAGGCCCGTGATCGGGTCGGCGTAGTTCTTCCCCGCCAGGTTTTCGTCGCGGACCGCGCGGCCGGCCAGGTACGCGATGATGCCCATCAGACGATCTCCTCGATCGTGTAGCGCTTGCTGTAGCGGTTGGCGTGGGTTGCCACGATCTCGCCGACACCCTCCTGCACGGCGTAGATCGTCAGGCGCTGCAGGTGTGTGGCGTCGCCCGGGTCGAAGCAGAACAGCGCCGGCTTGGCGTCGCCGAGCACGCGGTCCAGCTCGTACAGCTTGCCGAGCGCGTCGTCGCGCGGCAGCAGCGGCACCGAGAAGGTCACGCGGCGATAGCGCGCGGCGGGATCGGCGTAGAGCTGGCCGCCGCGCGCGCGGCCCTTGCGGCTGGCGCCGGCCCACTGCACCGACCAGCCGTACTGGTAGTTGCGCGGCGGCTGGTAGGCCTTGGTCGCGAGCAGGCGCCCCGCCTCGAGGAAGCCGTCCGCGTTGCCGGGATCGTACAGATCGACCGCGACGAAGCGCGCCGACACGGCATGGCGCGTTCCGTCGACCGCGAGGGCGCGCAGCGTCCAGTCGTCGTGCGTGCCGGCGCCCTCGGCGCTGATCACCTCGACCGTGACGCTGGCGCCGGCGACGTCGCTGATCGCGCCCGCCATGGACGTGAACGGATCGGCCAGGCGCGACAGGGCGACCCGCTGCGTCGCCTGCAGGCCGGTGGCATCGGCGACGGTGAACGTCTTGGTGCCGGTGCCGACCGCGAGCGACGTCGTGCTTTCGGTCGCGACCGCCTCGGCCACGAGATGCAGGAACGCCGGCCGCGGGTCGCCCGGCGGCGGCTTGCCGCCCCAGTTGAATGCGCCCCAGTCCTCGACGCCGAACGGCTCGATCGCCGGGATGAAATCGAGCAGCCCCGTGTCGTAGGCGAGCGCGAAGGCGCCGGTGGCCGGATCGACGTTGAGCAGGCGGATCCGGACCAGGGCGGAGATGGAGGCGTTCGCGTCGAGCAGCGCCAGGAAGTCGATGACGCGGCTGTACCCCAGGTCGACCATGAAGCGCGTGCTCGCCGGCGTCGCGTCGGCGGAGCGCGCCACCTCGTACAGCAGGTCGGTCTCCAGGTTGGCGAGCGGCAGGGAGGCCGCCCAGGAGCCGCGCGACCACTTGTCGGCCGTGATGGTCCAGCCGTCGTGCGAGCCCGAGCCGGTCGCGCTCGTGACGTCGACCACGAGCTGGAAGGTCGCCGTGTCGAAGCTGGTGACGGAGCAGCGCAGCGAATTCGCGCCGTCGACCGCCGTGACGAGCTGCCCGGCATAGAAGCCGAAGCTGACGCCGCTGATCGGCTCGACCATGAACGTCTTCGTTCCGGTGCCGACCGCGATGGAAGTGGCGCTGGTGGCCGCCACCGCGGGCGTGTCGGCCCAGCTCTCGCTGGCGATCAGCATGGTGCGATCGGCCATTCCATCACCCCCAGAGAAGCAATTCCGTCTCGTTGCGGCCGGCGAGCTCGGTCCACTCGATCACGCGGAAGTCCTTGCCGGCGCCGAGCTCGAAGCGCGGGTCGGTGACGCGCACGACGTCGCCCAGCTCGACGTCGAACGGCTGCGCGCGCGCGCGCACGCGGATCGGGTCGCGGTCGACCTTGTGCAGCGCCAGGCGCCGCGCCGCCTCGGCAGCGGCGTCTGCGGCGGCGTCGAGGGCGCAATCGACGCGCTCGTCGGCGGCACGCTGGTGCTTGCTCTTCACCGCCGGATCGGACGCCGCCACCGTGCGGTACTCGCTGGCGACGAAGTCGACCCGCGCCGGCCGCAGCACGACGTTGTCGAGCGTGCCGGCGAACGCGCCATCCTTGCCGAACGCCAGCGACATCGACGTCGCCGTCGCCGTGAATTCCAGCACGTAGCTGCCGCCCGCGGCCAGCGCGCCGCCGAGGTCGCCGCCGCCGATCTTCGGCTGCAGCGTTCCGGCCGAACGCGTCAGATCGAACGTCAGCCGATAGACCTGGCCGACCACGAGCGTCTGCGTCTGGCTGAGGTCGCTGGCGCTCCCCGCTGCGGCATTGGCGACACCGGAGCCGATCGTCCAGCCGGCCCCCTTCGTCCAGTTCGCGTCGACGGCGAACGTGCCGTTCGTGACGCTGTTGAGGTAGGCGTCGGTCAGCTCGCCGTCGCTCTGCACGCGCCAGCAGCGCTGGTAGCCGAGCGTCTGGCGCCAGGCGGGCATCGCCGCCGCCTCGCGCGCAGGCGCCTCGAGCAGCTCGTTCTCCGTCAGCTCGAGCACGGCTGAGCCCGACGGCGCGGCGAACTGCGCCACGCGGAACAGCCCGGCGCGGGTGAAATCGGTGAAGCAGCCGAGCCCGGAGACGAGCTGGTCGACGATCTCGCGCAGGTTGCCGCCCTCGCGGATATA
This sequence comes from uncultured Rhodospirillaceae bacterium, assembly GCA_964557415.1. Lineage (GTDB taxonomy): Bacteria > Pseudomonadota > Alphaproteobacteria > JAEULC01 > JAEULC01 > JAEULC01. Next base: position 36,058 of record CAZLBB010000033.1, on the reverse strand, counting down.
GAGGCCGCAGGCGCCGGGCTGCGCCGTGTCGAGCGCCGCGAAGCTGTCCGCATCGAGGTCGGCCGGGTCTGCCAGGCCGCCGCGCACGGTGACCAGGCGCCGCACGATGCCGGCGACCGTCGCGACGTAGCCGGAGCCGGTCGCGTCGCCCTTCCAGTCCGCGGTCACCGGCCCGACCACCGAGCCGCTGAACAGCAGGGCGCCGTTCGCCGCGTCGAGCGTCCACTTGCCCGCGGGCGGCGGATTGGACGCGTCGTAGGTCAGCGGCACGCCGCGGTCGTACAGGCGGTGCACCGATGCATCGTAGGCGGCGACCGCGCCGTCGTTGATCATCCAGGCCATGCACTCGCCGATGAAGCCGAGGAACACCGGCTCGCCGTTGCGGACCACGCCGTAGCTCTGCGGCTTCGGCTTGTCTTTCAGATCGTCGCCGCCCTCGAGCCCGCCGGTGCCGGCGAAGGTGCTCTCCTGCACGGGCACGTCGAGCAGCGCCTGCAGGTCGCCGCACACGAAGGTGACGCGGTCGACGGTGACCTCGGGCCGGCCTTCGACCGTCGCGGTGAGCACCGGCACGAACTCGTCGTAGGTCCAGTCGGCGCCGCCGAGCTTGACGGTCAACGTCCGCCCGTCGAAGCCGTGGCGCGCGAAGGCGTCGTAGCGGCCGTCCTGGTTGGCGATCGATACCTCGATCCGGCCCGGCGTCGAGTGCCCGCCGACGCGGCCGCCGTCGAACAGCGAGCGGCGGCTGGTATAGACCGCGTCGCCGTCGAGCCGCGGCGCGAAGATCTGGTTGGCCGGCGTGTCCGACGGGCGCGTGATGAAGCGCTGCGAGGCGAAATAGAACGCCTGGTCGGCGCCCAGCTCGTCGACGTAGCCCGACACCTCGAGCAGGAACACGCGCACGGCGGCGGCCGAGCGCAGCAGGGCGGTGAACTTGGCGGCGGAAGCGACCATCTGCTCTCACCCTTCCCTCTCGGAGCGCATTTTGCCGCCGACCGGCGGCGTGCTATCCTCGGTTGCGGTAAAGGAGGCGAGTCATGCGAAGGTTGATCGGCCTGCTGATGCTCCTAGCGGTGGCCACGACGCCCGCAGCGGCGGACGAAGGTCCGTGCAAGCGGGACCGCAGTTGGAACCCAATGCATTGGTTCCTTGAGGACCTCGGCCGGCTCCTCTGCTACGTGGGCGTCGCCGAGCGGAAACACATGGCTGAAGAGCGGGCGATCCCGTCCTACACCGGCTACGTGCCGCCGCCCCCGCCGCCCTATGACGGCCCGGCCGAGCCGCCGCAGGCCTGGCAGCCCGAGCCGTACCGGGCGCCCGCGGGGACACGGCCCGCCACGCCCGCGAGCTTGCCGGACATCACCCGCTAGATCCGCGCCCCCCGACGATGCGCCGGCGGGCAGCCTGCTGCCGGATCGTCTCGGTCTGTTCATTCATCTGCAGCCCCGACTCTTGCGCGAAGCGGTGGACCGCTTCCGTGAGCCTCGTGACGTCGCCGCGCAGCGCCCGCAGCTCCCGCAGCACGCCGGCGTCGGTGCCGACACGACGCCCGGCGCCGATTTCGGGCATCGGTCGATCATCATTGATCGCTTCCAGCAGCGGCCCGTAGCGCCGCGCCTGGGCTGCGCGCACGACGAACTCGTCCGGCATCAGCCATGAGCGCACGCTGTCGCGGCCGGGGATGCCGCCGGTCACCCAGCCGCCGGCCGCGAAGGCCCCGCCGCCGGTCCCGGTGCCGCCCACGCCGCCGCCCGTGCTGTCGGGATCGCCCGGCGAATGCCCGGTCGATTCGCTGGTGCCCCCCAGGCCGGCGTGCCCGCCGGCGGGACCAACGCCGCTGGAGCCGGCTACTTCCCCAATTTTACTTGCAATATAGCCGACTGCGTTCTTATAGGCCTGCAGCGTGGAGAAGTCCGGGTGCGGATCCTGAAACAGGTCGGCGATATCCTGGACGCCGATCTGGCTGGCGACGTTGGCAAGGCCCGCGATCGTCGCCATGAGTCCATTCTGCTCGATCGACTGGTTGATCGCGGCTGCCACCTGTTCCGGCGTGGCATTCGGAGCCAGAGAGCTGAGGCCGATTAAACCTAGAGACCCGACGGATATGCCGAGCGAGGCGACCGACGCCGCGATCGCCTTCCCCATATCGGTGAGACCCTTGTCGTCGATGATTCCGAGATCGGCGAGCGCCTTCTCCATATCCTCGGGCGGAGTCGCCATCATCCCCACGAGCGACTTGACGGTGCCGAAATTTAAGCTGAGCGCGCCCATCTGGCCGATGGCGTTCTCCATCAGCCCGAGACTTGACAGCCCGCCGAACGCGCCGCCGTGGCCGCTCTGCCCCCCTACGCCGCCCTGGTCGCCGCCAATCCCCAATGTGCCAGCGCCACGGTCGACGGGCGATGCGCCGATCGGCACGTAGTTGTAGGCCGCGGCGAAGTCCGTCAGGGTCGGCGCCACGTCCACCTGGTTGAGCAGACCGGCGCCGGTCAGAGCGCGCAGCCCGGCATCGCCGTAGCGGCTGATGATCGCGTTGCGGTCTCCGCTGCGCGCCCACTGCGCCGCCATGCCGGCCTCGGTGCCCGGCATGCCCGCCAGCGCCGCGGGGACGTCCGGCCCGAACAGCGCGCGCATGAAGGCGAGCACCTGGTCCTCGCCGGCCGCCGACGAAGCGGCGGACGCCTGGGCGGCGGCCGCGGCGGCCGCGGCATCCTCGGCCCGGCGCTGCTCGAGCAGCGCGGCGATCCGCTCCACCAGGCCGCTCTGCTGGCCGTAGAGGCCCTGCGCCGCCGCGTAGTCGGCGGCCGCGCCGGCGTCGTCCCACGTGTCCGGCAGCAGCCCCGCCGCCGTGGCGACATTGCCGGCAAGGCCCTGGCGCACCGCCGTCGCCTGGGCCAGCGCGTGCTGCAGCGCGTTCGCGTCGCCGGCGTTGGCCTCGGCGTAGCGAAGCCAGTTCTGCAGCTGGTCGTAGCTGGCTTGCGCGCCGGCGGCGGCCGACGCGACGCCGGCGATCGCGCCGCCCTTCGTGACGTCGGCCATCTCCTGCAGCTTGCCGATCAGCTCGTCGAGCGCGGCGACCGCCTCGCCGCCTTCGCCGGTGAGCCTGACCAGCGTCCCGCGCAGCGTGCCGCTCTCGCCGAGCAGCGGCTCGGCCTCGGCCCGGCGCACCGTCGCGTCGGTCATGGCGCCGACGACGCGCTCCGCCAGCTTGCTGTAGTCCTTGCCGGCCGCCTCGATCGCCTCGGCGACGCCGGGCGCGCCGGCGACGATCGCCTCGCCCTCGGCCAGCGTGCGGGCGAAGTCGATCTGGTACTGGTCGCTGCCGCCGAACAGCGCGCGCGACAGCTCGAGGAAGGCCTGGCGGTCGCTGGCGTAGCGGCCCATCGCCTCGACGTCGCCGCCCTCGGCCGCCGCCAGCGTCTGCTCGTACTGCGCGCGGGCGAGCTGGTACTTGGTCGCCGTCGAGTAGGGCGACAGCGCCGAGGTCGCCAGGCTCTTGTTGAGCGCGTCGACCGACTCGCCGAAGCTGCGCGTCGCCTCGGCCAGTTGCGCCAGGCTGCGGGCGCCGTCCGTGGCCGTGGTCGCGGCCTGGTTGAGCAGCTCGGCCGTGGCCAGCTCGAGCTGCTGCACGGCCGTGAGCTGCGCCTCCAGCGCCTCGCGCTGCGCGTCGGTGAGCTGCCGGAAGTAGGCCACCCGCTCCGAGGCGCTGAGCTGCTCGGCCCTGGCCATGTCGGCGCCCAGCGATTCGACCTGGCGCGCGCGCTCGGCCTGCTGCTTCAGCAGCGCGTCGAACGAGGCGCGCGCGTCGCCGGTGAACTGCGCCAGGGCGACCGCCAGGCCGCTGTCGAGATCGTCGCGCGCTTTCTTCGCCTGCGCCGCGATCAGCGCCTCGACCTCGGCCGAGCCGACGCCGGCGTCCGCCGCCTCGGCCCGCAGCAGCTTCGCCTGCGCGTCGAGCCCGCGCCGCGCCGCGCCGCCCGGATCCTCGATCGCCAGCCGCGCGTCGTCGACGCCCCGGACGAAGTCGTCCTTGATGCGCTGCGTCAGGCTGGCGAAGGCCTCCTCGAGCGGACCGAGCGCGAACTGGAGCTGCTCGGCCTGCGCGCGCATCTGCTCGAACTCGGCCGAGGCGGAAGCGAGCGCCTGGCCGACCTGCGTCGTGACCGGCCCGCCGCCGGCGGCGCGGCGGCCGCGGCCGAGATAGGCGTTGTATGGCGCCGCGCCCTGCGCCTGCGCCTTCAGGAACTGGGCCTGCTGGTTGTAGAAGTTGACGTTGGCCCAGTACTCCTGCTCGGACATGCCGCCGCCGCCGCCGAACAGGTCGTCGACGAAGCCGCCGCCGATCGACCCGAGGAAGCCGCCGAGGATCGCCCCCGGCACGGCGCCGACGCCGGGCAGCAGCGCGCCGCCCAGCGCGCCGCCGAGGAACGAGCCGGCGCCGCCGCCCAGCATGCCGCCCAGGCCGCCGGTGTTGACGCCGATCATCGGGCCGAGGAACTGCGCGCCGAGCGAGCCGATGAAGCCGAACGGCGAGGCGTTGAGGCCGCTCGACAGGCCCGCGGAGAGGAACGACGAGCCGCCCAGGCCGATGCTGTTGAGCAGCACCGCCGCCTGGGCCTGGCTCATGACGTTGAAGCCGGACGTCAGCAGACCGGCCAGGCCCAGCGCGTTGCCGGGCGACAGCAGCCCCGACAGGCCGCCGGCCGAGGCGCCGGGCACGAAGCCGGGCGTCCCGGGGAGGAACGGCATCCCGCTGCCGGTGTTGATGATCCCGGCGCCGGCGCCGACCCCGCCGGCGGCGCCAAGGAGGTTGAACAGCCCGCCGCCGCCGCTGAAGAGCTGGAGCGAGATCAGCTCGGCCGCGAGCCGCGTGAAGATGCGCTTCGCGCTGGCGGCGAGGTCGTCGAAGCTGTCGACGCCGCCCTCGAGCACGTCCTGGAAGAAGTCGGTGAAGCTGTCCTGGATGCCGCGCAGCGCGTTCTTGAAGGGCTCGGTCATCAGCTCGGCCGCGCGGCGGGCCTCCTCCTCCTGGCGGCGGACGGCGTCGACGATCTTCTGCCGCTCGTCCGAGGCGGCGCGCTCGCGGCGGATGTTGGCCGCGATCTCCTTGCCCTTGTCCTCCTCGATCGTGAGGCCGAGCTTGCGCAAGCTGTTCTCGATCGCGAGCTCGGTCTGCACTTCGCGCACGGCGTCGGCGCCGAGGCGCTCGGCCGCCAGCAGGCGCTCCGCCTCCGCGGCCGAGCGCGTCGTCTCGGCCGCGGCGTCGGCCTGGGCCTGGATGCGCGCCGCGGACTCGCGGGCGATCGCCTGGGCCGCCTGCAGCTCGGCCTTGTCGGCCGCTTCCTGCTCGGCGTACCAGGCCTTGGCCTGGCGACGGCGCTCCTCCTCCTCCTTCTTGAGGCTCTGCTCGGTGCGGACGCGCTGCTCGGCCAGATCCCCGGCCTTCTTCGCGGCATCCAGGATCTCCGGCGGCACGGTGTCGAGCGGCTCGCCCGGCTTGATGCCGCGGGCCTGGAGCACCGCCGCCTCGGCCTTGCGGCGCGCCAGCGCGGCCTCGCGCTGCTCGTTCGTGAGCCGGGCGAGCTGCAGCTCCTCGCGCATGCCGGCCAGCACGCCCTCCTGCGCCTGCACCCGCTGCGCCTCGGCCTGGAGCGCCTTGCGGACGGCGTCGCCCTGCTCCTCGGACCATTTCCTGGCGGCCTCGCGCGCCTTTTCCGCGTCCTCGGGGAACTGCTCGGAGAGGGTATTGAGGCGGACCAGCGCATCGCCCAGCTCGCGCACCGCCTGGCGGCGCGTCTCGAGGTCCAGATCGGCCCGCTCGCGCCCGATCTGGTCCAGCACGCGCTGGTCCGCCGCGGTGCCGCGGCCGCCGGCCATGCGCTGGCGGATGCGCTCCGCGCGGGCGTCGAGCGCGCTTGCCCGCTCCTCGACGCGCGCGAGGTCCTGCCACGCCTTCTCCAGCTCGGCCGAGACGCCCTTGCTCGCCTCGGCGACCTGCTTCTGGCGCTGGAGGAAGTCCTGCTGCTCGCGCGACAGCAGCACCTTGTTGGTGGCCTCCAGCGCGTCGGCCAGCTTCTTCTCGGCCTCCGAGACCTTCTCGACGCTGTCCGCGAAGAGCAGGTTCTTGGCGATCATCGCGCCGATCAGGCCGATCGTGACGCCGAGCGCCGCCTGCGGCCCCAGGAGCGCCTGGGCGAGCTGCCCGCCCTGCTGGCTGAGCGCCACGAAGGGCGACTGCCCGCCCTGGATCTGGACCGCGAGGTCCTGGACCTGGAAGCCGATCTGCCGGATCTGGTCGCCGCTCCTGCCGATCGCGCCGCCGGCGCCGGCCGCCGCCGGCGGCACCTTGGCGAACGCCGCCGCCAGGCGCTCGATATCCTTGTCGCCGCGGCCCAGCTCTTCCAGCTTGCGCCGTACATTGGCCGGATCGTCGTAGGCGATGCGGATGCTGATGGAAGCCATCGTCTACGCCCCCGGGATCGTCACGTGCGCCGGCGCCCCGTCGCGCGGCGGAATGACGGCGTACTTCGTCTGCTTGATGCCGAGCGCCGCATCGCCGCGCCAGTACGCGCGCACCAGATCGAGCCGACCATGACTGATGCGAAGATGCGCGCGCACGAAATGCAGCGCCTTGCGTCCTGTCAGCCAGATATCCTCGCTCGGCTCGCCGGCATCGTCGCGCGGCGCGCGCACTTCCAGCTTCAATTCCGTCCATGCACGCAGCGGAAACGATCCGACGGCGCGCTGGGCGCGCGCCAGATCCCGCTGCAGTCCCCGATGCGGCATGTGGACTGCCTTGTTGATCACGCGCGGCGTGTTGATGCAGGCGAGCAGCGCGTAGATCCGGCAGGGACTGAACACATCCTCGGGTAGCAGGCCATTACTGACGTGACGCGCCGGCACGAGATCGAGCATGGAGCGCAGCGGCAAGGCGCCTGGCGAGAGGTCGGCGACGATGCGCTGGTCGATATCGCCGCCGCCGACGAACGTGACCGTGGCGAAGTCCGGGTCCGGTTCCGGGCCGCTGTCCAGCATCACGCCAACTTGGACGCCTGGCCGCCATTGCCACTCGATCCACGTCCTGGGCGCCGGCAGAAACGCGAGCACAGCGCCCCGATCCGGCGCATCCCAGAGTCTGGCGGCCAGGTCGCCGACGAACGGCATGATCGCCGTGCATTCGAACGGATGCACGTCGTCGAGCCGCCGCAGCAAACCGGACCGATCGTCGATCGTGCGGCGCTTCACGGGCAGCGTGAGCTGCCGCGCGACGCGATGCAGCAGCGGCGTCATGCCCGGACGCTCCGCAGCTCGCGCTCGACCTCGGCGGGGACCCGGTCGCGGGCGCGCTCGGCGGCGCCGGCGATGTCCAGCCGCTTGGCGATGCGGGTCTGCTTCAGCAGAAGGAACAGGGGCACGCTGTCGCGCACCTGGTTGGCGGCGGCGAGGCTGCCGGCGCCGACCAGGCGCTTGCGGATCGTGCGCTGCCGTCCGCGCGACAGGCCGTCGGCGACCAGCAGCGCCTTGCGGCCGCCGTCGAGCGGGACGAAGCGCAGCCTGCCGTAGCGGCCGATCGCGGCCTCCACGTTGGACCAGCGCACGTTCGTGCCGACGCGGTTGTTGTACATCTCGAACTTTCCCCGCCGCCCCTTCGGCCGCTCCCAGAACCCGAGCGCCTCGGCGGCGGGCAGCGGCAGCACCAGCCATTTCGCGTTCATCGCGCGGATCGTGGCGCCGGTCTCGAACGCCGCATGGAGGCGCTGGGCCTTCGAGAAGACGAGCACGGCCGCCCTGGTCGACGCCCGCTTGCCCGGCGGATAGGCCTCGAAGCGCCACGCCTTCTCCAGCCCCGCGCCCAGGCCGGCCGCGCGCACCTGCCCGCGCAGCTCCTGCTGCAGCCACTCGCCGGCATCGGCGATGGCGTTGGTCATCACCGCGGCCAGGTTGTCGCCGGCCTCCTTCAGCTGGTGCGCGAGGTTGCCGGCCACGTCGATCGTGATGCGCATGCTCAGTCCTCGTCCTCGGATCGCCGGCGACGCCGATGCTGGCCCGGGTCGTCCGAGCGCCGCGGCTCCAGCTCGGCCCAGGCGGACGTCATGCAGGCGATCGCGTCCATCATGACCGCCGCCTGGTCGCCCGCGCCGCCGGCGTCGGGCAGCGTGCCGCCGCTGTGGCCGCCCATGCCGCTGGGCTGTCCGCGCGCCGCGGCCCACAGCTGCAGCATCTCGGCCGTCCAGCCCGGCAGGGTGTGCTTCGGGTTGGTGCGGTGCAGCTCGCCGAAGACGCTCCAGCCCTCGAAGCCCTCGGGCGGGCTCAGTGCACCGTCGAAGTCGCCGGGGCGTCGGGCGACGAAGACGGCGCAGCGGAGTTTTTTTCCGCATCCCCGGACAAGGTCATGAGGCCGATCGCCTTCCAGCCGACGCTGCGCAGCCAGGCGTCGGGCAGCGCCGCCAGCGCATCGTGGTCGACGCCGTCGTGCCCGCGCTTGAACGCCGGCCCGGCGTGCTCCCAGCCGACGACGAACATCTGCGCGGCGACGAGCGGCGCCAGGTCGCCCCAGTAGCCGCGCCGGGCCAGCGCCTGGCTGTAGGCGCCGCCGATGCCCCGGCACAGCGTCTCGAAGGCGAGCATGTCCGGCGCCAGCTTCAGCTTCTCGCCGTCGACCGCCGCCTCGAAGGCGTCGACCTGCTCGAGCAGCTGGTCGAGGTTGCCGGGGTTGATCGCCCGCAGGTCCTCGCGCAGCGCCGCCAGCAGCTGCGCGTCGCTGGGATAGGTGGCGCCGTGCTCGTTCAGCGCGCGCCGCCATTGCGCGCGCTGCAGCAGCGTCGGCACCTGCAGGCGGAACACCGGCCGCGGCTCGCGCTCCATCGCGTCCGGCGGCGTGAACTCGACGGTCTGCTTGGATGACACGGGAAGCATGGCGACTCCGTGAAATGTCGAAAGAGAGGTCGGCACGCGGAGGGCGCGGAGAACGCGGAACTACTGGCGCGTCTTCGCGGCCTCCGCGTCTCCGCGTGCGATCACGCGTTCAGTAGAAGCAGAGGAAAGCGCCGGCGTTCTCGCCGACGCAGTTCCCCTCGATCGACTCGACCAGGATGCCGTTGCGGTCGGTCGGGCCGGCGCGCGTGACCTGGAGCTGCGGCACGGTGATGCCGAAGCGGTTGCCCGGGGTCGAGCCCCACTTGGCGTGGAAGATGCGCTTCGTGCCCGCGCGCATGTCGGCGAAGGGATCGCGCGTCGCGACCAGCGTCATCTGCGGGTCGAGCGTGAGGCGCATCTTGCGGCCGACGATCTGCGCCGGCGCGAAGCCTTCCTGCTGGTTCGGATCGTCGGGGTAGACGACACGGTTGCCGCACTGGAAGTTGAACTGCGACAGCGCCGCCGGCAGGCGGCTCAGCTTCGACACGCCGCCCTTGAACTGCGGCGGCCGGATCGACTGGTAGGCGTCGGTCGACGGCACGGCGGCGTCGGCCTTGCTGTCGAACATGGCGGAGAAGCTGAAGCTCATGACGCCGGACCGGCCGGACATCGCGCGCAGACCGAAATCGCCGCGGCCGCCCAGGAAGGTGTAGCGGAGGCCGGCCCAGAACACCTGGATGGTCGTGCTGATGATGCCGGGCGTGATCGGCCGGTAGAGGTTGTTGATCGGGATCTGGTAGTCCGTGCCGATGTCGATCGGGGCGCCGGCCGCGTCGGTCAGCGTCGCGATCTTGGCCGCGGTGTAGTCGCTGATGAAGCTGGACAGCACCGGGGCGCCGGTGAAGTCGACCGGCATGCCGCGATAGGCCTGCGCGACGGCGCTGGCGCTGGCGCCGAGCTCGGCCGTGGTGGAGCTGCCGCCGGCGCCGCAGGCCTCGGGCGCGGCCGGCACGGCGGCCGCCGTGGCGACCTGCTCCCACCCGCAGGCGCGCAGCGCCGGGTCGATCTCCGGCGGCGTGCCCGGCGAGCCGGAGCCCTTGACGCGGCAGTCGAAGCTCATCCCGACCTGGATGCCGCCGACGATGTCGTCCAGCCCGTCGAGCGAGCCGACGTACTCGTTCGTCTCCTCGACCTGCGGGGTGAGGTTGATCTGCATGTTCTCGACCAGCACCGCGTTCGACGCCGCGGCGGGGTTGGCGTTCTCGCCCTCGTTGGTCTCGGCCTTGATCAGGATCACGGCTTCGCGTGCGCGGAGAATCGGCATGACAAGCTCCTGTCGTTTGAGTGATTACGGCCGGCGGCCGGAGAGCTAAGGCCCGACGGCGTAGGGATCGCCCGGCTTGGTCCAGAACTCGATCTCGAGCACGAGCGCGAAGCCGGCCTGCGGCTCCTCCGGGGTGCCGCGCGCGAGATCGGGCGTCATCTCGCCCTCGTCGACGCTGACGGCGAGCCCGTCGAAGGGCGGGTTCGAGAGCTGGCCGAGGCGCTGCTGCACGCGCGCCAGCAGGTCCTGCGCGGCGGTCGCGGCCGCGGCCGCGGGCTTCGCCGCGACGAAGCCCTCGATCGCCGGCCGCATCACGTAGGCGTCGATGCCGTGCACCGAGCGGTCGACCGCGGGCATCCCGCCGTCGAGCAGGTTCAGCGCCGGCAGCTCCGCGGCCGGGAACTCGTCGTCGCGGTTGCGCTCGACCAGGATGTCCGGGATCTCGTCCAGCGCCTGGAACAGCGCCTGGAGGATCTGCTCGGCGACGGAGACGGGCATGGAGGCTCTTCCCTTACGGCCGCCAGCCGGGGTTGGCCCTTCGGCAAGCGCTCAGGAGGCGGCCGGATGGCGGCCGGATCACAACCTGCGAAGCGCGCAGCGCCAGGACGTCCGCTCGACGTCGCGCTCGGGCTTGCGGATCTCGAACGTCTCGTCTCCCACGCGCAGCCCCCACCCCTCGGCGAGGTCCGCCGCGTCGGCCAGCAGCACGTGCGCCACGCTGACGGCGGCGATCGTGCCGGTCTGCATCAGGCCGGTCGCATCGTCCGCGCGCGACAGGATCACCCGGACGGCCCGCTCGGCGCCGGCCGGGGGAACCAGCGTCGCCGCGACGGACAGGTTCGGATCCTCGAACAGGTCCGCCGCGGCGTCGTCGAAGGCATTCGGCATGGGCCGGACTCGCTGATCCGATTGGCTCCAGCGGGGTCCCCGCGCAGCTCGGGTTGCAAGGCGGACGTTGATCCGTCCGCCAATCTTTCAGACTGGCGGCCGGATCAACGGCCGCTATGCGGCGAGCGGCGCGGGGATATGATTAAGTCCGCTTCGCCCGCTGCAGGCACTTCGGGTTGCAGCACATGAACAGCGGGTAGGAGTAGACCTCGACGTCCACGAACTGGTTGCGCTTCAGGTCGGGGATGACCTTCGGGTAGATCGGCTTGCCCGGCATGCCGAGGTCCTCGAAGCTCTCGCCCGGCGCCCACACGGCCTTGAACAGGTCGGGCACGCCGACCGGGAAGAACTTCGCCTTGTCGGTGCCGAGCGCCACGGTCGAGGTGTCGTCCGTGCCGCGGTAGTTCACGAAGGTGATGCCGCCGTAGTCCAGCGTCTCGAAGGCGTTGCCCTTGCGCAGCTCGCGCGCCTCCTGCTGGTTGAGGTAGGTCTCGCGGACCTCCTTGTGGGCGGTCAGGTCGTCCCAGAACGCGTCGCCGCACAGGCCGACGATCCGCACGTTCGGCAGCTGGCCGAGCTTCAGCGCCCGCAGCGTCTGCCGCACGACCTGGTTGCACAGCTTGCGCACGGCGCCCGAGGCGGGATTGGCGTTGTCGAGATCGAAGTCGATCTCGGCGTCCTGCGCGACGTTCCACTCGGTAAAGAAGTTGTAGATGGTGGAACCGTCGCTGTCGAGCAGGATGCCCTGCACGGCGCCGAGCCGGTGGTACTCCCAGGTCAGGTCGACGTCGCGGCGCAGGCGCACCATGCGCTTCAGCACCTCCTCCTGGGCCGTCTGCGTCCGCATCTCCTGGCCCATGGCGCGCACGCGGAACAGCTCGGACGCGTTGACGCGCGAGCGCTTGTACAGGCGCCGCGCCTGGAACAGGCGGATGTCGCGCTTCTCGCCGGCCATCTGCTCGCCCGGCGCGCCGCGCTCGCTGGTCTTGATCAGCGCCAGGGTGCCGTCGAGCTTCTCGATCGCCACCTTGTCGTTGTCGACCGGCTCGGGATCGAAGATGCCGAGCGAGCCGAGGAAGTTCGGCACGTAGGGGACGCGATCGAGGGCGGTCATCAGCTTGACCGTCTTGAAGGCGTCGGTCGTGAAGATGTCGAGCATCGGAACTTTCTCCTCTGCAAGGGCTCGGCCAGCGGCCCTTCCGCGGCCGTGTGGGTGTCGGATGCCTGCCGCGTTACGGCCGCCGGCGGGGTTGGGCAGGCGGTCGCCGGCGGCCGGACAAGAGGGCGATCAGCTCGCCAGGATGCCGAGCGTCTTGAGCTGGGCGATGCCGGCCGCCTTCTGGTTGGCGTCGGCACCGGCGAACCACTCCAGCTCGGCCGCGGTGACGATTGCCGGGCCGCGCACCAGCATGACGCCCGGCTTGTCGGCGGCGCTGGCGTCGACGGCGTCGTGGAGCACGCCGGCGACGACGGCGGAGCCGTCGGTGCTGGCGGGGTCGTACTCCTTCACCTTGCCGCTGCCCGCGGCGACGGTGATGGTGAACGAGTCGCCCGCGACGAAGTCGGCGCCGCCGTCGGCGATGGTGAAGCCGAGGCCGCCGCCCGAGAACGCGACCGCGACCGTGGCGATGCCGATGACGACGCCGTCCGGGTCCTCGACCTGGAACTTGCCGGCATTGGCCGCGGGCTCGATGCAGGTCAGGCGGTACGTGCCGACCTTGGCGCCGGCGCCGACCGTGACGGCGCCGATCGTGCCGTCGCCGGTGTTGCCGGCGACCGCCGCCGGCGTCGCGGCGCCGAGCGTCACCTTGCCGACCACGTGGCCGGCCTTGAGGTTCTGGCCGGACAGGACCGTCACCGCCTCGCGGGTGAAATTCGGATCCTGCTCCATCGCAATGAATTCGCCGGCGTGCCGGCCTTCGGAGAGCGCCATGTGTTGGCTCCTTCGGTGTGGGTTGATCCGCCCGCCTCGATCGGCGGTGATTCAGTCGCCGGCTACGCCTTGGCCGGCTCCAGCCCGTGCTGCGCGCAGAACTGGGCGACCGCGCGGCCCCAGCCCGCGTCCGCCTCGGACGCGGACGGATCGCCGGCGGGGCCGATCTTCGGGTTCGGCGCGTGCGCGCCCATCAGCGCGGCGAGCTGCCCCTTGGCCGCCCGCGGCGCCGCGGCCAGCGCCTTCTTCGCCGCCTCGACGCTCAGGTCGCTGCTGCAGGCGAAGTGCAGCGCCAGGTCGCCGCGGCCCGCCGCCTCGGGCGCCGACAGGATGGCGGCGATGCGCGCCCGCTCCTCCGCGCGCGCCGCCGCGCACGCCGCTTGCGTATCGGCGGCGGCAGGCTGCGGGGCCGTGGCGCCGGCCTCCTTCGCCTCGTCCGTCGTCTCTTCCTTCTTCTCGCCCCCGGACTTCCCGTCCTCGGACTTCCCGCCCTCGGACTTGTTGGCGCCGTCCTCGCCTTCCTCGGGAGTCTTCTTCTCGTCCTTCGGCTCGTCGCCTTCCTCGGCGGACTTGCCGCTCGGCTGGCCGAGCCCGATCAGGTGGCCGATCGAAAGCTTCATCGCTCGCTCCTTTCGCGAGTTGGTGGACACGGGTCAGGTCGGGAGTGCAGCCGGCGGCCCCCTCCGCCGCCGGCTGCGGGCGCGCGCGTCAGGAGACCTTACGCAGCAGCGCCATCAGCGTCCGGTCGTTCGGCTCGATCGCGTCGACCAGCCTGACGTCGAGCGCCGAGGGCAGCGCCGCGGTCGCGATCCCGCCATAGACCTGGGCCTCGGTCTTCAGCACGGCATCGACCCCGAGGCCGCGGTTGCGCGCCACGGTGGCCGCGAAGAGCCGGCGGCAGGCCTCGCAGTCGGCGGCCAGCGCGTCGCGCACCGCCGCCGGCAGCTTCTCGTACGGGTTGCCGTCGACCTTGTGCGCGCCGGCGTGGATCAGCGTCACCTTGATGCCGGACTCGGCCAGCGCCTCGGACCAGTCGACATGCATCATGACGACGCCGATCGATCCCGCCAGGCCCGTGCGCGGCATCGCGACGCGCTCGGCCGCGCTGGCGATCGCGTAGGCGGCCGAGCACGCCATCTCGCTCAGCACCGCCCAGATCGGCTTGGCGCCGCGCGCGGCATGGATCATGTCGGCCAGGTCGAAGCACCCCGAGACCTCGCCGCCCGGGCTGTCGATGTCGAGCAGGATGGCCTTGACGTCGGGGTCCTCGATCGCCAGCGCGACCTTCAGCCGGATCTGGTCGTAGCCCGTCATGCCCGACCAGGGATCGAGCCCGCCCAGCTTGGCCACCAGCGTGCCCTCGACCGGCACGACGGCGACGCCGCCGACCATCGTGTAGGCCTTGCGCGGCGCCGGCAGCCCGCTCTCGACCGCCGCCTGGCGGACGCGCTCGAACTCCTCGCCGGCGAGCGAGGCCTGCAGCCCGTCCAGCCGCGCGATGCCGATGCGCTGCGCCAGCGCGGCGACGATCACCTCCGCCTTGGGCGGAAAGATCGCCAGCGGCACGTTGAACACGCGGCTCATCAGCCGCGGCAGGTTGCGGTGGCTCATGGCCGGTCCCCGAAATGGAAAGGGCCGCCCGCGGGCGGCCCTTCGCCGGTCGCCGCGCGGCGGCGGCTACTGCATTTTGTCGTCGTCGGCCGGCCGGTCCTTCAGCCGCAGCCCGCGATACCAGGTCACGCTCGCCTTCACCTTGCGGTGATAGGCCTGCATGCGCAGGCCGAAGCCGCGCTGGCCCAGCGGCGAGATGTCCTGCTCGTCGCACCACGCCGAATAGCAGCGATACAGCACCGACGCCTGCACGGACGATTCCGGATCGGCCTCGCAGCAGTCGCGCAGGAACTCCGCGACGTGATCCTGGTCGGGATCGTGGGTCGCGCCGATCAGGTCGTCGACCTGCGGCAGCGGCGAGCGGCGGATGATCCGCAGCGCCCCCTGCTGGCCGAACCCGACGCGGTACTCGCGGATCAGCTCGGTCCAGGCCTTGATGTCCTGGGTCCGCATCTGCTCCAGCGAGGTGCGGATCGCCTCCGGGTGAACCGAGGCCGAATCCAGCTCGGGCGGCTCGCCCGGCCCGCCGCCCCCGCCCTCGCCCAGGGCGGCGGCGTCATGCGCCCGGGCGGCGCCGCCGAAGCGCTCCCACAGCACGTCGAAGCATTCGCGCTGGTAGGTGATCAGCTTCTCCCGGATTTCCGCCTTGACCCGGTTGGCGTCGATCCCGAACAGCCACCCGGGGATCATCTTGAGCGGCAGGCAGAGAACCTCCCGGCTTTTCCCGTCCGCGGCAACTGAGACCATCATGGTCTCACTTGCTGCCAAGACGGGCGTGCGGTGAACCCGTCGACGCTGGGCGTGCCAGGCGAGCCCCAGATTCTCGCAGATCGGCTTCAGCGCCACCACGGCCATCGCCTTGGCGTCCGGGGCCGCCCAGAGCATGTCCCCCGCGGCCGGGAACGGGATCGGTAACAAGGTTGCCGCCGTCATGACCGTTCTCCCACGCCGCGGATTTCGGCCTTGACCCGGTTGGCGTCGATCCCGAACAGCCACCCGGGGATCATCTTGAGCG
>CAZLBB010000033.1:0-20331 GCA_964557415.1 uncultured Rhodospirillaceae bacterium | reverse complement strand
GGGCCGCCCAGAGCATGTCCCCCGCGGCCGGGAACGGGATCGGTAACAAGGTTGCTTGGGTCATGAACGTCCTCCGATGCTGGATACGATTGGGGCACGTTCACAACTAACCCGGGACGGCGCTTTCCCCAGCCTGTGGATGATCGGAGTTGCGGGCACCGATCCGGTCGATTTCGCTTGACGGCGCCGGCGCCGGGCGCGCGCGGCGGCGAACAGGGCGGCATCGCCGGCCGCCGAGGCCAGCGAGTATTCGCAGTCGCCGTCCGGCTCGGCGTCCGGGTCGCCGTCCAGGTCGAAACACGCCAGCGCGTCGTACAGGCCCGCGCTGAGCGGCAGAACCAGGACCTCCCCGCCGGCGACCTGGTGGACATCGGCGTGCCGCAGCACCTCGTGCAGCAGCTCGGCGGCGCTGGGCCGGTAGCCATGGTCCAGCGCGGTTTTGAACAGGACGTTTTCGAGCAACGTGGGCTCCTTTGGCATCGCGTTGCCGGAGCCGCCAGGCTTCTTAAGGCGATGGCGCTCCGGGGGTTAAGAACCCGGCCAAAGTCGGGCCGACGGTATTTAGGCCGAGGCCCTGGACATCCCCGCCGCCCCCGGAACATGGGCATGGATCCACGCCTGGACCGGGCGCGGGCGGCTTTGACCTGCGGAGTTCTTAAGCTCCAAGAATCTACCTATGCCCCGGTTCCACGGCGGTCAAGCGGATTTGCGATCTCCCATCCGCCCTTGCGGTCCTACGGCGCCGCCAGCTCGCCGTCGGTCGAGTAGCGCTGCCCCGGCGCCGCCGGCGCCGCCGGCGACAGGCCCAGCTCCTTCATGCGGCTCAGCTCGGCCGCGCGCTGCTCGACCACGTCCTCCCAGTCCTGCCCCTGCGCGGCGCATTCCTGGTCCAGCGTGGTGATGTTGAGCTCGAGCCGGCGGGCGACGGCGTCGGCCTCCTTCAGCGGGTCGATCCAGCCTGAGCTGGGGCCGATCCATTGGCAGCGCGCCCAGGCGGCCGGGGCCTCGTGGAAGCCGGGCGCGCCGTCCGGCATGGCGATCGCGCCCGCGTCGATCGCTTCCTCCAGCCACAGCAGGTAGATCTGCGTCGCGATGTGCACGCCGACGCGGTTACGCCGCGAATTGAAGAACTTCCAGCTCTCCAGCATCGCCGCGCGGGCGGATGAGTAGTTGGTCTTGCTGTAGTCGCGGCTGACCTGCTCGTAGGTCAGGTTCAAGCCGGCGGCGATCTTGCGCAGCACCGCCTCCTCGAAGGCGCCGAACTGCGCCGCCGGGCGTTGCGCGGCCTGGAAGTTGAACTTCTCGCCCGGGAACAGGGTGGGGATGCGCACGCCGTTGAAGCGCACCTCGCGCTCGTCGTGGAACGCCTTGCGCGCGTCCTGGTAGGCGCTGACCTCGGCGCCGAGCGCCTGCGACGTCAGCTCGCGGTCGAACGGGCTCTCCAGGAACGCCGCGAACATGGCGTTGATCACCGCCGCCTGCAGCTCGGTCCGCTCGAAGTGGTCGAGCATGCGCAGGGTCTCGAGGATCGACGTGATGATCGGCCGGCCGCGCGTCTGCCCGATGCGCTCGCGCTCGAACGTGTGGATGACGCGGCGGCGCCCCCAGGCGGTTTCACGTGGAACGTAGTCCCATTCGTACAGGTCGGACATCCGCTCCATCGACCACATCCAGTCGCCCGGATGCGCGCGCTGGATCCAGTAGCCGAGCGCCGCGCCGTACTCGTCCAGGTGCACGCCGGCGCGCAGGCGGTCCGTGTCCGGCTCGCCGTACGGATTCGACAGGCGGTCGGGCTCGACCATCTGGATGCAGGTGGCGTAGGGCCCGCCACGGTCGGGCAGCCACAGCGGCAGCGCGAGGCTTTCGCCGTTGAGCAGCTCGGAGCGATAGGCCTGGCCGAGCAGCCCCGCGAAGGTCGTATGGCGCGTCGCGTCGCACCAGAAGCCCGGGTGCTCCGCCCAGCTCCGGAATTCCCCCTCGACCGCGCGGCCCCACTCGCGGGCGACGGCGGCGTCGATGCCGAGCGCGCGCCAGTCGGGCTTGGCCGACAGCTTCAGGCCCGAGCCGATGACGTTGTCCAGGTGCGTCTGCATCGCGCCGGACGCGAAGCCGTGGTTGCGCGAGATATCGCGCGACCGGGCGCGGATCTGCTCCAGCTCGGGCAGCAGGTCGGCGTCGGCCGAACCGTTGCGCGGCAGCCACGAGGACAGCTCCTGGCTGACGAAAGACGCCGCGCGATGCGCCGTGTCCGGCCGCTCGGACGCCGTCTCGGCGCGCCGGGCCGGCTGGCCGTCCGGGCCGAGGATCAGAGGGACGGGCGGCACGGTCAGAACCTCACGCCGATCGGCCAGCGCGCCGGCGTCGCCGGATCGAGCTGGCGCTTCAGGTCCTGGATGTAGGCGCGCAGCTCGGCCAGGTCGGCGGCGGTGTAGCGCAGGCTGCGGCCGTCCGCATGGGTCACCGCCTCGGTGCCCCTGCCGATCGTCAGCTTGTGCAGCGCCGCCTCCGCTTCGGCGAGGCGGGCCTGGAGCGTGGCCGTGTCGGTCATGCTGTCTTCCTCACGCCAGGCGGCGGGCGATGGCGGCGGCGTTGCGGTCGGCCTGGGGCGGCGGCGGCGTCGGCTCGGTCATCAGGCGCGGCGCGAACAGGTCGGGCTGGACCGTCTCGATCGCATGGCCGCGCGAAACCGCCACCTGCTCCCACTGCTCCGGCGTCAAAAGGAAGACGCCCAGCTTGTGCGCGGCGGCCTCGGCGTAGACGCGGATGTCCAGCGCCTCGTTCGCGCGGCCCGGCCGCTTCTCCCACCGCTCGCGCTGCGAGCTGCGCTCGGGCCTGACCAGCGTCTCGGCGGTCAGCTGCTGGATGTAGTCGGCGCCGATCCACTTCGGCAGGCGCACGGCGCCGTGCTTCATCTCGCCCTCGATCGCGGCGCTCTCCAGCGTCTTCTTCAGCGCGGCGTGGAACGCGTCCTTGATGTAGTGTTGCCCGACCGGGTACAGCAGCACGCCGCTCGGGATGCGCTTGCCGTCGTGCTTGATGTCGACCGCCTTCGCGACGCCGATCGGCGCCTCGAGCGCGCCGGGCATGCCCTTGATCGCGATCCAGTTGGCCCGCGTGCGCGCCCACATGTAGACGTGGTGCGTGTAGTGGCCGCCGGTGTCGACCGCGCCCTGCTCGATCCCCCATTCGCGCCCGTTGCAGTCGGCGTAGCGGCGCGCGATCACCTCGTTCATCTTCGCCCAGGTCGCGGCGTCGTCGGGCCGGCCCAGCACGACCTCCGTGTCGATGAGCCAGGACCCCGCCGGGCCCCAGGCCCAGGCGCCGAACTCCAGGCGATTGTCCTGCACGTCGATCGCCGCGGTCACGACCAGCGCGCCCTTGGGCAGCGTGCGCGGCGGGTAGTCGATGCGCCGCTCCGCCAGCGCGACCTCGTCCAGCGCCTCGCCGGTCTGCTCGTAGGCTTCGCCGAGGACCTGCTGGACCTTGACCTTGATCTTGGCGTTCTCGTTCGTCGCGAAGGCCGCCTTGATCTCGCCCCAGCTCGTGTCCCAGCTGACGAAGCTGGAATAGGCCTGCCAGAACTTGAATCCGGGCTCGAGCCCGTTGGCGGGGCTGTCCTTGCCGCGCCGCGCGCGCCAGGCCTCGATCCGGTCGGGCGCGATCCACTGCGGCGGCGGCGGATTGTCCTCGCCGCCGTCATAGGTCTTCAGCCACACGCCGCGCGCGCGCATCCAGCCCTTGTGCACCTCCTCGATGACGCAGCCGTTGGCGACGCAGACGAAATGGGCGTTCCACGGCGCCTTCTCGTTGCCGCGCATGTTCTCGAAGCGCAGCACCTGGTAGCAGCCGCAGTGCGGGCACGGCAGGTAGCGCAGGCGCTTGTCGCTCGCCTCGTACTGCTTCGTGATCCGGCACGCGCCCTTGATGCCCGGCGTCGATATCCAGACGATCTTCTTGTTGTCGTCGTATGCCGTCGTGCGCGCGATCGCCTGCTCGACGGGATCGCCGCGGCCGTCGACGTCGTCCGGGAACTCGCTGACCTCCTCCAACAGCAGCACGCGGACCGACAGCATCTGCAGCCCGGCCGAGGCGTTGGCGCCGGTGATGCGCAGGAAGCCGCCGGGGAATACCTTGCGCAGCGTGGTCGAGTTGGCCTCGTCGCGGCTGACGATCGGCTTGATCGTGTCGCGCAGCAGCGGCGTGGCGTCGATCTCCGGCTGCAGCTTCTCGTGGTTGTACTTCTTCGCCTCGTCCACGGTCGGCAGCACCGCGAGCATGCCGGTCGGCGTCTTCGTGGCGATCGTGCCGAACAGGTTGACCCCGACCTGGGTGCCGCCGAGCTGCGCGGATTTCAGGATGGCGACCCACTTGCTCGGATGGCACAGCGAGCAGACCTCCTGGATCTCCTCCAGCTCCGGCACCGTGTTGCGGTCCCATTTGCCCGGCATCGGCGACCGGCCGGGCGCGACCTCCCGGTGCTCGTGCGCCCAATCGTGCACGTAGACGGGCGGGTCCGGCTTGAGGCCGAGCGCCAGGGCGGCGAAGACGATCGCGGCGGCTCTACTGCTCATCGGCCTGCAGCTTCTCGAAGGCGGTCGTCAGCTTCTCCAGCACCGCGTTGATCTCCGCCGTCAGGCGGTCGCGGATCTTGACCGGGTCGGTCTCGGCCGCCAGGTCCGGGGCCACGCGCTTCGCCAGCGTGCCCAGCTCGTCCCGCATCGACACGCCGGCGGTGCGGATCGCGCTCGCCACGTCGGCGACCTTCACCCACAGGCGCTGCTCGACCTGCCACGCGTGCTCGGCGCGCGCCAGGTCCAGCTCGGCCTGGCGCTCCTTGATCCGCGCAAGCCCGGTCGCCGCAGGCGCCGGCGCGGGCGACCGCTGCATCGCCGGATCGATGTTGCTGGCCCGGGCGGCACGCGCCTCTTCAACGTCGACCAGCGGCCGGGAATCCGTGCCGCGGTTCGGTATCTTGCCGGCCCGGACCTGCCGCGACAGCGTCGTATGGGCGACGCCGAGCGCCTTCGCGGCCTCGCGCAGGCTCACCGGCGAGGTGGCAGTATCCATGGTGCACCCTGGTGCGGTCGGAGCGCGCGGTGCATCAATCCCGCACCGCCCCCACTAGCGATCGCCCGCGCGACAGCCGCCCGTATTCGTCCGGCGGGCGGGAAGGACCCGCGGGGCGGGTGTGGAAAGCGAAAGCCCGCCGCAGCGGGTGCTGGGGCGGGCTTCGGTGGACGGGTCACAGCGGACACACGTCAAGCCATCAGGGGGCAATGTCAAGTTTTCGGGGCGGACTGTCAAGCCAGGGGAAGCGAGGCGCCGAGGGGTCGAGCACGGTAATGCTTGTCAGGCCTACGCTTCGCAGGCGTTCGGCCAGGTCGAGCAGCGAGCCCCACCAGATCAGGTATCGATCATGCGCCTGCTCGATTGATTCGGCGGGCGGCGTCCAAACCAGGGGACACCACTTCGTCTTGTACCAGCCCGCGCGCTTGATCTGCGGCTCACTCGACAGCACGGTCGGCTTGCCATCGAACTCCCGTAGCGGCTTCGGCCTGGAGATGACGCCCGGCATCCAGTCCGGCCGCGTTGCCAACCGGCCGTGCGTGATGATCGGCGATTGGATCTCGGACGGCAGACGCTCGACCTGTTCGTGCACGCGATAGGCATCTTCGTGCACGGCCACGTTCGTATAGCTGCTGCGATCGACGCCAACACCGAGCTCGGCCACGCTGTCCGTCGAGCCCGAGATGCTGCCGCCCATCCCGGTGCGGGCAAGGTCCGCCATCTGCACGCGATACGTCCACTGCACCACCAACTCGACGTCCATCTCGCGCTTCGGCGTGGTCACGGCGACGCGGTCGACGCGGCCGGTGGCGGACACGAAGGGCGCGGGAGGCAGGCGGGAGGAGGCGGCGGGACTGCCTCCCGTCGCCAAGTCACTGACATCATTGGGTCGATCGGCTTTCTTCGGGAGGATGGGAGCTACTTTCCCTATTGTGTCGCGCATGGAAACGCCTTCCTTTTTATATATGTGAGAATAGAGCCTCCCATGCCTCCCACCCTCCCACGGGCCTTGATCTGGCTGGGTTTTCGACGGGAGGCAGACGGGAGGATGGGAGCTACACGAGCATGCTCCCGCCCGAGGACGGGCCGCCGGCCTTGTCATCCGGGTAGACGAGGGCGTCGGGGTCGCCCTTGATCAGGATGTCGAGATAGCCGCTGACCGACCGCTTGACGCGCTTGAACCCGTTCTCGACCAGCGCCTGGTAGAACGCGCGCGACGGCATCGGCCGGCGCGAGATGTCCTTGCACCACTGCGCGTAATCCTTCCAGAGCGCCGTCGCCTGGGTCCAGCCGTCCTTGCCGGCGGCGGGCGGGCGCGTGCGCTCGGCGATCCACTCGGCGAGCGCGTTGCTTTCCTCGCGGTACTCGTCGGTCGCATCGGACACGACCTCGGGCACGTCGAGGCGCCGCACGCGCCATTGCCTGTAGCCCTCGATCAGCCGGTTGAGGATGCCGGGGCCTTCGGCGGCCACCAGCTTGTGCGCATAGTCGTCGATCGCCTCGGCTTTCGGGATGGTGACGTCCCAGCCGAGCAGCGGGATGCGCCGCCACATGCCGTGGTCGCCGGCGCGCACGTCCGGCTTGCGATTGAACGACAGCGCGATCTTGAACTGCGGCGCGAACTCGAAGAAGTCGCCATAGAGCGGCCGCGCGCTGATCGTGTCCTGCCCGGTCAGTTCCTTGACGCGCTTGGCCGAGAGCCGATGCCCGGGCTCGGGCTCTCCCGTGTGCACGAAGCGGCAGAAGATGAGCCGCGCAAGCTCGGGCACGGCCTCGCCGCCGGTCTTGTGCTCCTGCTCCAGCAGCGCCGCGATCGGCAGCTTGCCCGCGTAGGTGCCGAGCAGCAGCTCGAGCACCGTCAGGAAGGTCGACTTGCCGTTCATGCCCATGCCGAACAGCAGCAGCATCATCTGCTCGCTGCAATGCCCGGTGAGCACGTAGCCGGCGAAGCGCAGCAGGAACGCGCGGCGCTCAGGATCGGGCTGCACCGTCGCCAGGAAGCGGTCGAATTCCGGGCACGTCGCCTTGGGGTCGTACTCCACCGGCGCGAGGCAGGTGATCAGGTCCTCGGGCCGGTGCGGCAGTTTCTCGACGCGCCAAGCCTGCGGGTCCTGGTCCGCGTCGGGGCCGCCTTCCGGTCGCGTCGGGTCGAAATACAGCGTGCCGTTCGCAACGGTGAGCTTGTCCAGGTCGCGATTGAACGCGGATCGACGTCGCATCAGGTGCGGGCGCGCGCAGGCGAGCATGCCGTTCAGCTTGGGGACGTTGGCCGCGTTGTAGGCCGCCTTGGCGAAGGCCTCAAGCCGGTCGCTGAACTGCGCCTTCGATTCCGGCGTGCCGTTCAACAGCTCGCGCGGCCCCTTCCACATGAGGAAGGCGAGCTCCTCGCGCATGGCGAGCGCGGTCTGCTGCGCCGCCCGCTGCGCCAGCCGGTCGCCATCCTCGAGCGACCAGTGCGTCCCGCTCCAGCCGAGCCAGCCGCTCATCTTGTTGCCGGCCAGCTCGGGCGCGAAGATCAGCCGCTCGCCGAAGCGCATCATCAGCCGTTCGCTGTTGCCGAGATCGTTGGTCGGCAGCGCGGCGCAGGCCTCGTCGACGGGCTTCCATTGCTTCGCGCCCTCGATCACCTTGGCGATCGCCGTCAGCGCGTTCGCGTTCATCGCGTGCCTGCCGAGAGCGAGATCGTCGGCCACTAGAACAACGCTCCTTGCGATCCGGCCGCCGGCGGCCGCAAGTCATCGTCCGCCGATCGCGGCGACACTTCGCGGCGCGAAGTGTCCAAGCCCGCGTCCCACGGCTTGTGCCGCGCGCAGCCCTTGGCGCGGTCGGGCAGCGGCGTGCCGGGCAGGCCCTGGAAGTGCGTGGCGAAGGCGCCGCAGCCAGGCACGTCGCAGCGGAAGACGGCCGGCCGACTCACAGCGTCCGCCGTCATCGCATGCTCCCTAGCCGCGCGTACCAGTTGGCGCACAGCGCGGCGGCGGCGACGAGGCAGCGCCGGGCCACGTCGACGCGCCCGTTGCGCAGCGCCGCGCCGGCGCGGCACGCCTCGCCGACCAGCGCCATGCCCCACTCGGCCGGCGTGCGTTCCTGCACCTTGCCCGAGCCCCAGGGCGACGCCAGCCGCAGCGCCTCGGCCTTCACCTCGCGGAGGAAGGCGTCACTCATGCGGCACCGCGCCGAGGCGGTACCCGCGGCCCCAGTGCGCCTCGATGGACCAGCCGCGCCGGGGGAGCGCACCCACCGCGTGGCGGATGCTCTTCTCGGCCCACATGGGCCCGCCGCCGCACTCGTCGCCATAGGCGGCGTCCACCAGGTCGGTGATCGGCACCACGGCGCCGGGCACGCGCATCAGGCGGTTCAGCACGGCCGATTGCAGCTCCAGCCGCGGCGGCGGCGAGCCTCCGGATCCGCTCCCGCACGGAAGCGAGCCGCTCCACGTCGGCGCCCCCGCCATGGCGCGCATGTGCGCCGCCGCCCTCATGCGGGAACCGCCGCGCCGTCGGCGCGGCGCCGCCGGTCGAGGAAGGACGGGATGTCCTTCAGATCGATGGCCGGCACGGGCGGATCGACCTCCGTCGACGTGGCGGCGGACGGCGCGACCTGGGGCGCATCCGATCCCTGAACCCCGACCTCCGATACCTGATTGCCCCATGCGTCCCAACCCGGACGCGCGGGGCCGCGGCGGTTCAGCTCGATTTTCGGCAGGCCCGGGAAGTAGGCCTCGATCATCTCCAGGAAGATTTCGGGCTTCGCGGAGTGCGGCCCCGGCGGCGTGTCTTGGATGACGCTCTCCCATTGCTGACCCGGGAGCGGCGCCGGAATGTCGCCGCGCGTGCCGAGCAGCAGCAGCTCGTGGCGGTAACGCGTCCAGTAGCCGAGGCCGATGCGCCCCTTGTCCCAGATGGTGTGCGACTTGTAGGCGAAGCCCCAGGCCTCCATCACGCGCAACGCGTCCGGCAACATCGGACCGATCGCCCAGAGGAACAGCACGGCATGGTCCGCCGCGATCGATTTGACGTCGCGCGCCGCGATCTCGTCGGTAGAGCTGGTCGGGTAATGGTTCTCCGCCAGACGGTCCATGCCGTTCTGCTCGGACCACGCCGTGAAGCGCCATTCCGGGTCGGCGACGATCACCGGCCACTTCCGGCCGGTCGGGAGGGCCGAATTGCCCCGGCTGATCTCCGCGAGCTTCGCGAGGCGGACATCGCGCTTTGCCGCCTGACGCTGTTGGCGGATCTCCTTCGCCTTGCGCAAAATCTCCTTTTCGCCCCGCGCCACCACCTCGCGCTGCTCCTCGGCCGGCAGCTCGGCGACGGCGGCGGCCGTCGACACGGCGACCTGGCCGGCGTCGACGGCCTGCTGCAGCTCGGGCGCGCCGGTGGCCTGCACCGCCTTGGCGGAGCGTAGCGAGCGCTCCGAGACGTTGAGCATCGCAGCGGCCGTGGCCTGATCAACCTTCGGCAAATTTGCCGAAGGTTCCGGCGCCGGCGGGTCGGCATCGCCGCCTTCGGCCGCCATGGCCTCGCGCATCGCCCAGGCCTGCGCGCGGTCGTCATCGGCGGCGTCCGCCGGCGGCGTGCTGACTTTTTCGACCTGATCGGAGGCGGCATCGCCGGCGCCGGCCAGATCGTTCCGCTCGCCCTGCCGCATATTCGCCAGCCGCGCCGCCACCATGGCACGCTGGCTTTCATCCAGGTGCCGCCGCTTCAGGTTCTTGCTGATGACGTAGCTGAGCGGATCGAGATCCCGGTCGCCGAAGACCGCGACGTCGGTCTCGAACTGCACGTAGACGTAGCTGGTCTCCGGATCGAGCGACAACCCGGGCGCCAGCTCGCACCCCTCGTCGACCAGCGCGCACAGCGCGCGATAGCGGTTGCGTCCGTCGAGGATCTTGCCCTCGTGCATGACGATCTCGTCGTGCAGCCCGTTCTCGCGGATATCCGCCTTCAGCTCCTCGAAGGCCGCACCCTCCATCAGCGGGAAGATGTTGGCGAGCGGATGGAACTCGGCACGCTTGGTCACGCGGCACCTCGCAGCAGCATGTCGTTGAAGTCCATCCCCGCCGGCGGGCGGACGCGGCGGACCTCGAGGCCGAGGCGGTGGAAGCGGAGCGCGGCGCAGTCGTAGCGCAGGCCGGCCGCCACCGGGTCGGCGTTGTCGTTGTCCTCGAGAATCGTGACGACGCGGACGATGCCCGGCAGGATCACGCCGGGCCGCGCCATGTCCGGCTCGGGCGACGGCAGCAGCAGCGGCGCGCCGGTGCGCGGGTTGCGGCGCGTCGGGTGCGGCCCCCCGTCGCCGACCCACCAGCCGGCGATGTTATCGAGCGACAGCGCCGCCCAGAAGCAAAGGCCCGCGTTACGGCCGCCGGCGGGGTTGGCCCCTCGACCATCGCTCGGGAGACGGTCGACGGCGGCCGGATGACAGAGCGCGCTCATGACCGACAGCGCCGTCTCGGTGCCTTCGGCGAGCAGCACGTGCGACGCGGGCGGCGCCAGGCGCACGGCCCCGCCCCAGACCGGCCCGAAGCTGCGGCGCGCCGGCAGCCGCGCCCCGCTGCGCGGGCAGGCGATGCGCGCCTTGCCCCAGCTGCCGGACTCGTTGGACAGCCAGGTCACCTGCACCGCCGTGACCGGCCCCTGATGCCCCTGCACCGCCGCGACCATGGCCGGCCAGCGCCCGATCATGCGGGCCCGCTTCTCGTCGTCGTAGCGATGCCAGTAGGCGAGCTGGTCGGCGAAGCGCAGCGAGCGCGGCGGCGGCAGGAAGATGCCGCGCGCCCGCAGATAGCGCTCGACCGGCGTGTCGCCGTCGGCGCGGATCGCATTCGACCAGATCCGGCGTGCCGTCTCGATCCGCTGCGCGATCGACGCCTCGCGCTCCGCCTCCGTTTCACGGGAAACAACCGGCGCGGGCTGGCGCGCCTTCTGCCCGGGAGGCGGGGGCACGATCCCGCAATCCTCCGCGAGCCGCCGCACGGCGTCGGGAAACGCCAGCCCTTCGTGCTGCATGACGAAGTCGATCGCGTCGCCGTGCACGCCGCAGCCGAAGCACTTGTAGAAGCCCTTGCGCGGCACCACGGTGAAGCTCGGCGTCTTCTCGTGGTGGAACGGGCACAGGCCGGCGAACTCCGCGCCGCGGCGCTTCAGCTTCACCACGCGGCCGATGACGGCCTCGAGCGCGGCGCGCGCACGGACCTCTTCGATCAGCGACACCTCAATCACCGGCCACCTCCATGGGCATCGCCGGGGCGACCGGGTCGGCGTTGGCGGCGACCAGCGCATAGGCCTCGGGCGGGCAGACGGAGTTGCCGACCAGGCGGCCGAGCACCTTGCCGCTGGCGGGCTTGCCGTCGACCCTGATGTCGATGATCCAGTCGGGCGGGAAGCCCTGCGCCAGGAAGCGCTCGCGGATCGTGAGCATCCGCATGCCGACGTCGGCGATGAGCCAGCTCTCGCCGGCGATCGTGACGACGACGCCGAGCAGCGCGCGCGTGTCGGCCGCGGCGGCGGCGGCGTCGATGCCGACGACCTCGCAGCGCCGGCCCTTGAGCGTCACGAGGCCCACGCGCGGCCTGGTCGTGTCGGTCGTGATCGGCCGGCGCGGGTCGTGCCACTGCCCGCCGTTGGCGTGGTAGCGGATCAGCAGCGCGCAGACCTCGGCGGCATGCTCGCCCACGGCGCAGAGGGTCGACAGCGGCTCGCGCGCGCTGCGGCTCGAGCGGGCGCTGCCCTTCATGTTCATGAGATGGGCGGCGCCGATCGCCTGGGTGCTGCCGAGGTTGACGATGGTCGACACGGGCGATCGGGCGCGATGGCCGACCATGTCGGTGTTGTGCTGGATCAGCCACGTCGCGACGACGTTGAAGCGGTTGGGTTGACCGGTGACCGTGTGCAGCGGCTCGCCGGGTGACTGGCACGGCTTGTTGCCGAAGTTCTGCTTAAGCAGATGAGCCGCGATCACCGCGTGCTTGTTGGCCTGCACCATGGTCCCGAGCGGGCGGCGCAGGTCCTGCGCGCGCGGCGCCTGGCCCTTGCGCTCGCCGTTGCCGATATGGGCCAGAGCCGGGGCGATCAACGAGAAGCGCTCGGCGCCGGCCATGACGGTATGCAACGGTGCCGGCGCCCGTTGACCGACGCTGTTGGTCTGGAACTTCGACACGAACGGCGTCACCAGCGCGTGCTCGCCGCGGTTGGCGCAGGTCTGCGTCCGCAGCCCCTCGCGGATCGAGTGCACCCTCGAGTCCCTTGTGTGCGTGATCGGCACGATGAAGGGATCGGGATCGTCGACTACGAAGCGCCAGATGCCCCGCGCGACGCGCCGCATGGTCGCCTCGGCGAGCGGGCGGCGCACGTCGAAGCCGTGGCGCTTCGCCTCCTCGCGCGTCCAGAATATCGACGGGCATTCGATCGACCAGTCGATGATCTCCGCCGCCGTGCGCCAGGGCTTGAGGCGGCCCGACCGCACCGCCTCGCTCTGCGGGTCGCCGTGCGTCGGTGCCGGCCAGACGATCGGCTCGCCGTCGCAGCGCGCGATGCCGTAGAGCCGCTCGCGGATGGTCGGCGC
Source organism: uncultured Rhodospirillaceae bacterium (assembly GCA_964557415.1). GTDB lineage: Bacteria > Pseudomonadota > Alphaproteobacteria > JAEULC01 > JAEULC01 > JAEULC01. The sequence goes on along the minus strand of CAZLBB010000033.1, from coordinate 7,698 downwards.
GCCGGCATTGCAGGCGCGGCGGACGCGCCACTCGATCCTGTAGCCGGCGCGCTGGAGCCGCGCCTCCCACCGGCGGAACGTGAGACCCTTGCGCAGCGGGCACGGCATCAGCTTGCCGTCCGCCACTTCGACCAGCGGGCCCCAGTCGCGGAACTCGACGACGTTCTCCAGCATGATGATGCGCGGCCGCACCTTCTCGGCCCACTGCACCACGACCCAGGCGAGATCCCGCACCTTGCGGTCGACCAGGGGCGCGCCTTTGGCGCGCGAGAAGTGCCGGCAGTCCGGCGAGAACCACGCCAGCCCGACCTTGTGCCGCCGCACGACGCCGTCGGGGTCGGCATAGGTGACCGCGTCGACCGGATGCACGCGCCAGATGTCCTGGCAGTGGTGGCGGGTGCCGGGATGGTTCGCCTCGTGCATCGCGCAGGCCCAGCGGTCGTGGTTCAGCGCCACGTCGGGATCGCGGCCGAGCGCCTGCTTGATCCCCAGGCTCGACCCGCCGCCGCCGGCGAAGCCGACGACGACGATCTCGCCGGGCCGGAGCTGGAATGTCGGCGCGGCCGGCGCGGCGGCGGACGCGAAGGGCTCGCTCACGGCCCGGGACTCCACGGCAGCGGCTCCAGCAGGTTGACGATCGCGCCGAGGCCGGCGCCGGCGACCAGCACCGCGCCGATCGCGGCGCGCAGGAAGAAGCGCAGCACGCTCACCACTTGGCCTTGACCTTTACGCCGCAGGCCAGGGTTGGCGGGCGGCTGGCCGGCGGCGGATCAGCGGAGAGCGCCAGCGCGAAGGCCTGCGCCTCGTAGCCCGCGGGATCGAGGTAGTGGTCCTCGTGGCCCGGATCGCCGCACAGCGCGCGCGCGTGCTTCGCCTGGGCCAGCAGCAGGGGCACCTGGTGCGGCCGGATCTCGATGCCGAGCGACGCCGACCACAGCTTGGCCGTCATCGTGTGCGTGGCGCGGAAGTCGCCGTGCGTCGCCGCGCGCGGCCCGCCGATCGTGGCCGCCGCCTTGGCGAGCAGGCCGGCGGCCAGGACGTTGTCGAGCGCCGCGCCCCAGCGCCTGAGCTCGGCCTCGATAGCGGCGATCGACGCCGACGGCGCCGCCGTCATCCTGGTGGTGGATTTCGCCTTGCCCATGGCTTCCCCCTTTCGTCCACGCTCACGCCTCATCCGCAGGCACCTCGATCATGCGGCCGCGGCCCCAATCGAGACGCTCGGTGCGCGGCTGGCGCGCCGCCGGGAGCTGCGCCCCCCCCCCCTCCTGCGGCATAGAATCCGCCGGCGCCGCGCGCGCGGCGCGCACGCGCATGACCACCCTGACGTCGCACAGCAGGCGGCAGGCGATCGCCGCGTCGTCGAGCCCGCGGGCGATCAGCGCCTCGATGCGCCTTTGTCGGCTGATGTCCGTCGCCCCCATGGCACTCCCTCCGCCGCTTGGCGGAAGGGAGCGACCCGGTATCCGGCCGTGTCCCTGGTCGATCGGCCCCGCGCGTGATGGGCTACCGCGCGCGCGGGGATGTCGGGCACGCTGTCAGCCGGCCTCGGCCGAAATCCCGTCCAGCCAGCGTTTCAGCGTGCGCACCTCGCGCCGCGCCCGCGCCATCGCGTTGCGATAGTCGCGCAGGAAGATCATCGGCGGGATGGCGTACAGCTCGTGCAGCAGCGCCGCATCGCCGCGCGCGACGAAGAACTCGACGATGGCGGCGACGGTCTCGCCGCGGCCGGCGCTGTCGCCGGCCAGGATCTTGTGTACCGCCCGCTCCGTCGCGCCGATCGCGTCGGCCAGCTGCTTCGGATGGAGCACGGTATTCGGCGCCAGGCGTCGCCGCAGCGCGGCCCGTAGGCGGTCGCCGAACGGAAGTTCTTTTCGATTGAACGACAGTTCCGGCTGCGCAGGCGCAGCCTCGCGCCCATGCGCCAAGGAATTGAATTCACTGCCCATCAGTGCGGGGCCCACGACTCGGCCGGGCTGCCCGACGGGCTGACGCAGCAGCTGCGCCGCGCGTGAACCAAGTCATAGTCCAGCTCCAGCGGTACGAGGCCGCGACATGGCCCGGGATCGCCGCCAGCACGGCGCGCAATCCGCGCGCGGCATCTGGCACCGGCGTCCGGGCCGCGACCGGCAGCGCCGCGCTGGCCGGCACCGCTAATGGCGCCGCCAGCAGGCCGCGCAGGAAATCGCGGCGGTGAAGCCGACTCGGCCGCGCTGTGGGCGCTGCGGCGCCCCGTGCGCCAGCCGCCGTCACGGCGCTGATTCCGATGATGTTTCGGGGGCGGCCTGCGCGGCCGCCCCCGTCTCCGCTAAGTTGTTTGGTTCCGACAACGCAACCTGCGGAGAATTCGTATGGCCGGACTTCTCGACCAGGAGACCATCGACATCGATTGCGAGTGCGGCACAAAGATCCCGAAGAAGATCGGATGGCTGCGCCACAATCGTCAGTTCGCCTGCACCCGGTGCGGCACGACGATCAACGTGGATGCGGACGAGTTTTTCCGGGACCTTCAGGGCATCGACAAGGCGCTCGGAAAGCTCGATCGCAAGATCACCCTCAAGCTCTGAATGGCGCTGCGCCAGCGCGGCGATCACGCGCTGGAAGCCATCGGACTCGAGCCGAAGGCGCATCACGCCGCCTCCCCGCTGGCGGCCGGCGCACGGGGATTCGCCCGCGTGCCGGCCGCCCCCGTCTCCGTTAGGCTGGTGCTGTCCACACGACCAACCAACGGAGGATTCTCATGCCCGACCAGGCAACCGTCGAACTGTGCCGCATGGAGGGGCTGTGGATCGCCGATGCCCCGGCCGCGCGGTTCACCGATGACGAAATCGAGGCGGTCGGCGGTGTACGCGCGCTCGACAATCTCGTCATCGTCGAGTTTCGCGTGCGGCACGGCCGCAACTCGTTCAGTGTGCGCGTGGTCCTGGATCGCCGCGATCTGCGTAGCGACGATTGGTTGCCCGAGGCCCGCCGCCGCGCTCACGAAAGCCTCCTTGCCGGCGCGGCGGCCCTTACGGCGCGCTGAATCCCCACCAGCTCCCGCCGACAAAGCTCGATTTCCCGCCGCAGCGGCTCTTTGCCTTCGCCGGCCGGAATGCCGGCGATGAACCACAGCAGCAGGCGGCCGATCAGCGCGCGCATCACGCCGCTTCCCCGCTGGCGGCGGGCGCGTCGAAGAAGTCGGCGGGCGACAGCTCGATCCCGCGCTCCCGCGCCGCGGCGAGGATTCGCGCCTGCTGCCGCGCCGGGATGACGCCGCGCGCCTTCCAACCTTGAACGGTGGTGGGATGCCGATGGCCAAGCGCGGTCGCCAAGGCTGTCAACCCACCGAACTTGGCAATGATGTTTTCCACCGTGCCCATGTCCCACTCTACGCATTTTGCGTTCAGAAAGTCAACGTGGAATGCGTATGGCAGTATCCGGCTTGATGCCGTCATGCCGAAGACGGCCATGGCAACCACGCCGGCGGAGCGCCTCCGTAAGCTTTGGGAGCGCAGCGGGCTCTCACTGCACGAGGTTGCCACGCGCGCTCGCTATAAGGGCGCGTCCAGCATCCAGCGGTACTTCGACCCGGAGGCATTCGGCCCGAAGCTCGTGCCGCTCCGTGCTGTTCAGCAGCTCGAAGCGGCGCTGGTCGGTCAAGGCGATCCGCCCATCACTCGCGACGAACTCTACGCACTCGCTGGCGCCAAGCCGCTCGATGGCGATGCCACAGCGAGGCGCTCACGCCGCCATGCTCAGCCAACGGATGTCCGCCAGCTCGAGATGCCGCTCGACTACACCGAGGTCGACGCGATCGCCGGCGCCGGGCTGGGCGGCGAGGCGGTGCTGGAGAACTTCTCGCCCGACGGCCGCACCCAGGTGGCGCGCGAGGCCGCGCTGGCCGCCTGGCGCTTCCCCGCGCCCTATGCCCGCGCCGAGCTGGGCGTGTCGCCCGAGCACGGCCGCATCATCAAGGTGGTCGGCGACAGCATGGCGCCGACGCTGCTGACCGGCGACCGCGTGATGATCGACACGCGCGACCGCCGCCCGTCGCCCGGCGGCCTGTTCGCGCTGTGGGACGGGCTCGGCGTCGCCGTCAAGCGCCTCGACCACATCCCCAACAGCGACCCGCCCGCGGTCAAGATCCTGTCCGACAACCCCGCCCACCCCGCCTACGAGCGCACCGCCGACGAGATCAACATCATCGGCCGCGTCGTCTGGTTCGCCCGGCGGCTGTAGGATTGCAACCGGCCGTACGACGGCGCGGGTGGACGATGCATGAAGCCAGCATCAAGTGGACCGTTGATTAATTCGCTCGGCCTCCTCGGAATCGCGCAGCCGCGACAGGAATTGATTGTACTGGCGTTCGGTCTCCAGCTTCTGGTGGCGCAGATAGTCGGCGACGAGGCCGTGCCGGATCTTGGCGGCAACATAGTGTCTGACGTCGATCACGCTCACCTTTTCGGGCAATTCCGAATCCGGCGTCGTGCGCAGCATTTCATCCGCCGCGCGCTCGGCCCGACTCTCGAATTGGCCGAATTCGCGCCTCCAGTGCGTCCCGCCGAGGATGGATCCGAGTTCTACCATGCGCTTCCGCGCCGCCTCCGTCTCCTCCCTTATGCCCTGCAAATCCATGGCCTTCAGGTCTTCCGGGAATTTGTATTCTTTTGCCGCTTCCACGGCTATCGACAATAGCTCGATGCTGGCCACGTGAATCGCCAGGTGGCGCAGCAGCCTGATGTCGGATTCGAAGCTGGCGATCTTCTGATTGTTGCGGAGCGTGTTCTTCTTGATGCTTGCCCATTCGGCCTCGAATGTTGCCGCTTCCGCCGTCGTGATTGCATGGTCGTGCCCGCCGGCCGACTTGGCTTCAGAGCGGTTCGCCGCCGGCGACTTTGCAAGGGCGGGCAGGAACGACCACAAGCTCAACGTCGCGAAAACGACAACGGCGACGGCCAGGCCTACGGCGAACCACGACTCGAACAACCACGCCCATCCGCCTAGCATGACCGCCGCCACGGCGCGGATCGGCGCTTTGTATTGTTCCCATAAGGACGTGTACGACTCGGCTCGCGTAAGCGCCGTGTCGAGCCATTTCCACCGGCGCAGATGCTGCAAGATGAACCCAAGCATGCCCAGATTCTCCCGGGCCGTATCTTACCATTGATTTGCATCTCGATACCTCACCCGGCATCAGCGGCGGCGGCGACTAGGCTGGAACCAGTCTAGGCCGCGCGCCGTCGTTCCCCGCCTGTCCGTCATCTGGAACCTCGCTGTGGAAATGGCCCCTCTGATCTTATACGCATTTTGCGTTGACGCATACGCATATTTCGTATATCTCTCGTCCCCGTCGTCATCACCGCCCCCTGTCTCACCCGGCGGTGGCGGCGGCGGGTAGCGCCGGGGCCTCCCCTCCTTCGCATCCGGCCCAGCGCTCGCCCATGCATCGTGGACCTGGCCGGGGCGGTCGCCCCTCTTGGACGACGTCCCGGCCGATTCTCGAGAAGGGGGACGCGCCTTGTCGGAGATCGACCGCCTCGAGGCCTTCCACGACGGCCGCATCCCGGCCGCCGCCTATGCCGCCGCCGGCGCCGCCGACCGCGCCGCGCGCGAGGCGCAGATCCGCCACTGGCACTGCCGCATCGGCCGCGTCGTCGACCGCCGCCCCGTGCCGCAGCGCATGGCCGTCGTGATGGCGCGGGAGTACCGGCTGAAGCTCGCCTGCACCCGCGACGACCTGATCGCCGCCGGCTTCAGCGCGGACGACATCAGCGCCCACGCGCCCGTCGCCCGCGGCCTCGCCGCGCGCATGGTTGTCCGCCGCCACGGCGCCGGGCCCGCGGCCTGCGGGTGCACGCCATGACCCGCCGCGCCGGCGATCTCGGCTGGCCCGAGCGCGCGCCGCGTCGGCCGCTGCGGCTGCAGCCCCGCACCGTGCTCGCGGCGATCGCGTGCGCCCTGCTGATCCAGATCTGGGGCGGCGCCGCGATGGCGCTGTGGTGGGCGCTGTGACGCCAAGGAGAGGATATGGGCTGGTGTCAGACCTGGGTGCCGACCTTCGTGTCGCTCTGCATCGCCTTCGGCAGCGTGATGATTCTTCTCACGGCGATCCGCCTCGACCGGATCGTGGCGTCGTTGATCTCGACCATGAGGTCGATGCGGATCCTGCCGCCCGACCAGCCGGGCGGCGGCTGAAGGTTGAGGGTGAAACGCCGCTGGTCGCCGTCGTCCGCGCGCAGCCGGCCGGCAAACATCGTCGGCCCCGCTCCTGCAGGCAGTGCCCGGGCATCCATGTCGATGCATCGCCCGGCGGCCGGCAGGAAGTGACTTTCGCCGGGCTGGCGCTTGGGCCGGGTCTGATCGGTGATCCGCCCACCCCGCGGGCGCTTCAACTCGGCGCGGCGAACGTGCACGGTCTGGTCGAAGCGGTTGCGCAGCACGAACACGAGCACGATCTCGCCGTCGGTCAGCTTCGGATAGCACTCGACCACGGGGTCGCTCATGCGCATGGCCCGGCGGCCGCCAATCCACATCAGGAACGCGGTCATGGCCGTCGCAGCGGCGGTGACCACGGCCGTCGAGGCATCCAGCCACGACTTCAACCATTCCGGGAGGCTGCTCCACATCCGCGCAGTATAGCGCAGACGGGTGTGGCGCTGTGGTGGGCGCTATGACCCCCGCCCGCCTCGCCGCGTCAGTGCGTCTCTTTCACCTGGAGCATCGCGAACTCGGACGCGTAGCGCTTGCGTGCCTGGGCGTCGACATCCAGGCCGCGGACGGCGCAACAGCCGGGGAACTGATCCGGATCGATCACGGCGCGATAGACGATCCCGCCCATGGCCTGGTGCTGGCGCTCGACGCGCTCGGCCTTCTGCTGCCATTCGCGATGGGTCCGGAGCAGCAGGTGCGCGTCCTTCATGATCGCGAGAACGCGCGGGTAGTCGTCCGCGCGGTACCAGGGAATGCCGATCGCGCGCACGGGACGGTCGACCATGGCTGAGCCCTCCCCGCGCGGATTCAACAGCAGCGCCCCGGCGCCGTCCATCGCGCCGCCGGCCGCCGATCCGGCCGGCCAACCAAATGCTCGCGCGAGTGGATCAACACTCGCGCCGGCCACCTGGCTGCGCCGGCGCCTGGCGCTGGACGTGGACGGACGGCGCCGCACCGGGACCGTCGTCACCCAGCGCAACCGCGCGGGCGGCACGGCGCAGCTCGTCGTGGCGCTGGAGAGCGCCGAGGGCCTGCCCGCCGGCCACGCGATCGTCGACGTGCCGCTCGACCCGCCCGCCGACCTCGCCGCCGACCGCCACGCCACCGTCGCCGCGGCGGGCCGGGCCGAGGCGTTCTTCCTGGTGCCGGCGTGATCGGGCGCCTGACCATGGCGCCGGGCCCGGCCATGACGGCGCGCCGCCTGCCGCCGACGGCGCATCATCCGGCGCCGCCCGCGGCAACGCCGCCGTGGCGCGCGGCGCGGCTCGGCCCGCATGCCATCGCCGTCTCCTGCGCGGGCCGCGCGCAGGGCACGGTGTTCCGCCGTCCCGCCGATCCGGCGCTGGGCTGGACCACGATCGACACGACGCGCCTCTGCGCGCGGCCGGGCAAGCGCTACTTCGCCGCGCCGGCGGACGCCGCCCGGCGGCGCTGGGGCGCGCCCGGTCGCGAGGCGGTCCGCCGCCTGCTGGCGCGCGAGGCCGCCGCCTTGGAGGCGCGGCCGTGATG
>CAZLBB010000032.1:0-45275 GCA_964557415.1 uncultured Rhodospirillaceae bacterium | reverse complement strand
AATTCGTGCGGGCCGTTGACCCGGAAGGGGGCCCCGAGTCGGATTTGACCCAACGGCCTACCGCTTACGAAGCGGTTGCTCTACCACTGAGCTATCGGGGCCCCGTCATGCAGGGCCGCGCCTGATAGTGGACAATCCGGCGCGGCAAGAGCCCGTCGGCAGGGCGCGGCGGCCGGCACATTATGTCAGCAGAGGCCGCCGGGCAAGCGCTTGTCGGGATCGCAACGCGGTGCGCTGCGAATCGCCGATTCGCGCGCCAGCCCATCAGCTTGAAAGCCCCTTATCGCATTGCGGTCAAAGAGTCGTTTGCGCCCCCGTCAAATCGGTCTAGAGTGCCGCCCGCGAGACCGAGCCCGACGCAAGGTGCCCGGTCTCGTCATGACTTCAAGGGGAAGAAGACGCCCCGGGCGCTCGCAAGGGCGGGACGCGGTCAGGCGTTCCAGGATGAGGCTGATGCAAGAGGGTCAGATCGCCTCGCTTCCGGCAAGGGACCACGCGCACGAGCCGGGACGGTCGGCCCATCGGCCGGCGAACAAGCGGCGCATCCTCTGCGTCTTTCCGCAATATGCACCGTCGTTCGGTACGTTCCAGTATTCCTTCAAGCTGCTCGACGTGCAGGCGTTCATGCCGCCGCAGGGGCTGTTGCTGATCGCCGCCTATCTGCCCGCGGAATGGGAGGTCCGGTTCGTCGACGAGAACATGGACCGCGCCACGGACGAGGATTTCCGGTGGGCCGACGCCGTGTTCACCAGCGGCATGCACGTGCAGCGCCGCTTCATCCACGACATCGTCGCGCGCGCCCATCGCTTCGACAAGCTGACCGTCCTCGGCGGCCCGTCGGTGTCGGGCGCGCCCGAATACTATCCGGACGTCGACATCCTCCACGTCGGCGAGATCGGCGATTCGACCGACAGGATCATCGCCTACATCGACGAGGGCCCGCGTCGGCCGCCTTCCCAGATCAAGTTCGTCACCGACGACCGACGGCCTCTCGACCAGTTTCCGACTCCGGCCTACGACAAGATCGACGTCTCGCGCTACTTCCTCGGCAGCGTCCAGTTCTCCAGCGGCTGCCCGTACCGCTGCGAGTTCTGCGACATTCCGGCGCTGTACGGCCGCAATCCGCGCCTCAAGACGCCGGAGCAACTGATCCGCGAGTTCGAGTCGATCCGACGCAACGGTGCGACCGGCCCGGTCTATTTCGTCGACGACAATTTCATCGGCAACGCGAAGGCCACGCGCGCGATGCTGGGGCCGGTTAAGCAATGGCAGAAGGCGAACGGCTATCCGCTGCGCCTGTCCTGCGAGGCGACGCTGAACCTGGCGCAGAACCCCGACATCCTGACCGAGATGCGCGAGGCCGCGTTCGACACGGTCTTCGTCGGCATCGAGACGCCCGAGGAAGACGCGCTGCTGAACGTGCAGAAGAAGCAGAACCTGCGCCAACCGATCCTCGAGGCGATCGATACGCTCAATTCCTACGGCATGGAGGTGGTGTCGGGCATCATCATGGGGCTCGACACGGACACGCCGAGCACGGGGCGCAACATCCTGCGCTTCATCGAGACCTCGAACATCCCGATGCTGACGATCAACCTGCTCTACGCCCTGCCGAAGACGCCGCTCTACGCGCGCCTGGAGAAGGAAGGGCGGCTGGTGAGCGGCGAGAACCGGGTGTCGAACGTCGTCTTCAAGATGCCGTACGAGGACACCGTCAAGATGTGGCAGGACTGCATTACCGAGGCATATCGCCCGGAAAACCTGTTCCGCCGCTTCGTATACCAGACCGAGCATACGTATCCGAACCGCCTCAAGGTCCAGCGCAAGGTCGGCTGGAAACAGGTCAAGATGGGCCTGGGCGTCATCCGCCGCGTGCTGTGGCACGTCGGCGCCCGCGCGGACTATCGTGACAAGTTCTGGAAAGTGGCGCGGCCGCTCCTGCGGCAGGGCCGCGTCGAAGAGGTGATCCACCTCGCGGTCGTCAGCTACCATCTGATCCGGTTCGCCCGCGACATCGCCGAGGGGCGCATGGAGGCGTGCTTCTACGCCGACCCGAACAAGGTGCCCGACGCCGCGCCGGTCACCGCGCAGGTCGGGACGCGCGCGCCACAGGCGGCCTGAGCGTCCTTTACTTCGTCTTCATGACATAGACGCCGTCCCAGCCCTCCGGCGGCGGCGTCGTGCGGTAGTCGGCGATGCGGGCCAGGTACATGGCCGCCACGCGGTCGTCGGCGCGAACCTTGCGCGCCTCGGCGAAAACGCGCTCCGCCTTGTCCCAGTCGCGGTTGCGGAAATGGCCCAGGCCCGCCTCGGTCAACTCGACCGATTCCGCGAGGCCGGGCGTGTCATTCCAGCAATGACGGAGCGATTCGAAGATGCGCACCGGCTTCTTCTTGCCCTTGACGCGCACGGCGTCGATCTCACGCAGGCCGTCCTTGGCAGCGAGCTGCTCCACCGTGAACTCGCTGAGCAGGATCGACACGCCATAGGTCTTGGTTGCCGCCTCGAGCCGCGCCGCCAGGTTCACGCCGTCGCCGATGACGGTGTAGTCCATGCGCTTCGGCGAACCAATATTGCCGAGCACCACCTCGCCCGTGTTGATGCCGACGCCGCTGGCGAGCGGCCGCTCGCCTCGGGCGGCGCGGCGCACGTTCAGGTGCTGCAGCGCGTCCATCATTCCACCCGCGGTGGCGAGGGCGCGGTCGGCATCGCCGGCGCCGGGGAACGGAACACCGTAGAGCGCCATGATGGCGTCGCCGATGAACTTGTCGAGCACACCCTGGTGCTGGTCGATGACCTCGACCATCTCGGCGAAATACTCGTTGAGCATGCGCACAGTATGGCGCGCGCCGATGCGTTCGGTGATATCGGTGAAGCTGCGGATGTCGGTGAACAGGATGCTGACGCGCTGCGTGGTGCCGCCCAGGGCGTCGGCGCCGGCCTCCATCAACTGGTCGACCGCGTGCTTCGACAGGTAGCGCGCCATCGTCCCGCGCAGCCGCTTCTCCTTGGTGATGTCCTCGAGCACGGCGAGCGCGCCGATGGCGCGGTCGCGCGAATCCGTCAGCGGCTCGACGGTCATATTGACGCTGCGACGGTTCCCCTGCGCGTCGACCAGGTTCGTGTCATACGTAACGTCGCGGCCCTTGTCGGTCACGACGCGGCGCACGGCTTGGCCGACCCACGCGTTCTCGCCGCCGAACACCTCGTCCACGGGCCGGCCGGCGAGCCTGTCGCCGGGCAACCCCACGACGAGCTCGGCCGCGTGGTTAGCCTTTGCCACCGCCAGATTCTCGTCGAAAGAGATGACGCCGTTCGACAGGCTGCGAAGGATCGACTCGTTGTAGTTCCGCGTCGCCACGACCTCCTCGAACAGCCGGGCGTTCTCGATCGCGCTCGCCGCCTGGGCGGCGAGCGAGCACAGGAGGTCGACGTCGCGGTCGTCGAACTTGCCCTGCCGCTTGTTCAAGACCTCGGCCACGCCGATCAGCCGCCCGCCCTTGGTCATCAGCGGCACTGCCACGATGGTCTCTGTCCGGTACCCGGTCGCCTGGTCGCTGGAGGAATCGAAACGCTTGTCCCTGGCCGCATCGGTCACCAGCACTGGCTGCCCGCTCGACCAGACCGAGCCGATGATGCCCCGCTCGACCGGCATGTGGATCAGGATTTCCTGAAGACCCTGGGCGACGCGGCTCACCAGCGCCTTGCGCCGCTCGTCGTACAGAAACAGTGAGCTGCGGTCGGCATCCAGCAGGTTGGTCGCCGCCTCCATGATCTTCTCGAGCAGCCGGTCGAGATCGAGCTGGGTGGCGATCGCGGCGGTAGCGTCGAGCAGCTTCTTCTCGTCGCGGCGCCGCCGTAGATCGGTTTCGAGGGCGCGCGCCACGGCGCCGACCTCGTCGCTGCGCCTCATGTACTGCCCGTCGATGCGATCGTCGTAGTCGCCGAGCGCACGGCGGTGGATCACGGCTGCCAAACGCTCGAGCGGCTTCGTGAGGGCGCGCAGGACCAGCGCCTGCGCGACGCCGAAGACGATGACCAGCGCGCCAAGTTTCACCGCCAGCGAGAGCGCGATCTCGTCCATCTCGTGCGCGACGCGTTCGCGGCTGAAGGCCACCTCGAGCCGCCCGGGCCGCGCGGTTGGATCCACCTCAGCGATCGGCCGCACCTCGCGCACGAACCGCAGGATCTCGCTGTCGGCGGGAGCGGCACGCGGCGGCGTGACCGACGCCACCTGTCGGCCCGCGCCGTCGAACAGCCACGCGCCGACGAAATCGGGGTCACTGAGCAGCGGCGCCAGCGACACCTGGACCGCCATGACGTTGCGCGCCGCCGGTGTGACCGCCACGACGGATGCCGCCAGCCCGGCCGCCTCCTCGGCCCGTACCCGCAAGCCGCCCAGCTTGTCCTTACGGATCGCCACGTAGTCGCTCGCCATGGCGGCGGCCCCGATGGCCGCAACCCCGATGACGGTGGCGATCGTGACCTTGCTGCGGAAGGTCTTCGGCTTGAACATTTGGGCCAGGATTCCGGGAAATGTCTCGTGCGGCGCCGACGCCGATTACTATACCATGGACGGACACGCACCTGTCCGATCGGACGATGATCACTCGCGAGCACGCCGGTCCCTTGGCCCACGCCGCCGAAGCCAGTACGACGATCCGCGTCATGCATGTCATCGCGAGCCTGGATATCGGGGGCGCGGAGACGATGCTGACGAACTTGGTCTGCGCCCAGCCGCCGGTGCTCGACCAATGCGTCGTCAGCCTCGTCCCGGGCGGCGCATTGGAGCGGCGGATCGCAGCCGCCGGCGTGCCGCTCTTCACGCTCGGCATGCGCCGCGGCCGACCCGGCCTGGGCGGCCTCGTCCGCCTGGCTCGACTGATCCGCCGCCAACGCCCGGACGTGCTGCAGAGCTGGATGTATCACGCCGATCTAGTCGGTACCTTGGCGCTGACCCTAAGCGGCCGCCGCGGCGCCGTGCGCCACGCCTGGAATCTGCGCTGCTCGGACATGGAGAGCCTCGACTACGGCAGGATGTTCTGCGCCGTCCGCGCCGCATGGATGAAGCTGGTTCCGCGCGCGGACCTCCTGGTTGCCAATTCGGAGTCCGGGCTACGTTTCCACCTCGAGCAAGGCATGAAACCCGCCCGCACTCTGGTGATCCCGAACGGGATCGACACGCAGCGCTACCGGCCGAACCCGGAAGCGCGGATCCGTCTGCGCGCCGGGCTGGGCTTGGCGCCAGAGCGCCCGGTCGTTGCGCTCGTCGCGCGCGTGGATCCGATGAAGGATCACGCCGGCTTCCTCGCGGCCATGCGCAGGCTGCGCGGCGTTTCGGCATTGCTCATCGGACGGGGTACCGAAGCGATCAACGCGCCCGCCGACGTGCTGCGGCTGGGCGAGCGACAGGACATTCCGGAACTCCTGAGTGCAGCCGACCTGATCGTCAACAGCTCGGCCTATGGGGAGGGGTTTTCCAATGCCATCGCCGAAGGGATGGCCACGGGCCTGCCGGCCGTCGCGACCGACGTAGGCGATGCGCGACTCATCATCGGCGACACGGGCGCGATCTGCCCGCCGCGGGATCCGACGGCATTGGCAGGCGCCATGCGCCGGCTCTTGGACGAGGACGCGGGATCGCACCGAAAGCGCGCCGAGTTGGCGCGCCGGCGCATTGTCGAACATTTCTCGCTGGAGATATGCGCGGGGCGCTTCGTCGAGGCGTACCGCAGCCTGAGTAGCGCGCTAAGCGCGGCGGGTACCGGCTTTTAGCGCACACTAATCCGGGTTCCCGCCAAGCGCTCGCACGCGACACCGAGAGGCCGCTGCCATGGACTTGTTCTGCAATGACAACCCGACGTTCACGAAACACGTTGTCGCAAAGCGCCTGCTGAATGAGCCGTTCGTCGTGGTCGATATCGGCGTGCTGGGCGGCGAGAATCCGCGTTGGGGCTTCCTTGGCGAGTATCTGGTCTTCCATGGTTTCGATGCGAACGAAAGCGCCATCGCCGAACTCGACCGAAAGCGCGCTCCCGGCCGATCCTATCATGCCATCGCGATCGGCGATCGCGATGGCGAGGGGTATTTCTACTTCAATCCCGAGAATCCTTCGTCGAGTTCGTTCGTTCCCGCCGGGGACAGCCGGTTCGAAGGCGCAACGGCGGCGTATGAGAAGCGCCGCGTGCGCATTCGCTCCCTGGATAGCCTCGTCGCCGAAAACCGAATCCCTGCGCCTGATTTCCTAAAGGTCGACGTTGAAAGTTTCGAAGCAGCGGTGCTGGGTGGAGGAGCGAATTGCATTGCCACGCGACTGTTCGGCATCGAGATCGAGACGAACTTCAATGTGGGCCCCGACTACCCGCAGACGCATCTCGGGACACTGCAGTCCATGCTTCTGCCCGATGGCTTTCGCCTGTTCGATCTGGACTACGACCGGACGGCACGGGCCGCCTACCTGGAGGGACGCCGGAGAGCCGGCATGCCGCCTGTGGCAGACGGCATTGTCGGGAGACCCGACACGTTCAACGTGCTTTTCTGCCAGGACATGATCGCCGAGGCCGAGCTGGCGCGGGTCTACCCTCGCCGCCGCCACGCGGACCGCCTCGACCAGATCATCAAGCAGGTCATCATCTTTGAATTGTACGGTCTGGTCGACATCGCCTATGACACGGTTGCGCGATTCGACTACTTGATCAGGCCGCGGATAGACCCCGACGAGGCGCGCCAGCTGCTGCTGGGCAGTTCCGGCAGATTTCCCGGCACGCCGTACACGATGGCGGCCGAGCTGGCGCGGATCGAGCAGGAGAACGCCCGGCTCCGGCAATCAAACGAACGCCTGCGCAAGAGAATAGGCGAGCTGCGCGACTCGACGTCGTGGCGCATCACCGCCCCGCTTAGGTTGACGAAGCGGTTCCTGTCGAGCGGCCGGTGGAAGGACGATTCGATCCCGGATGATCGGCTATAGATATCGGGCAAATGAGCCCAAACTCGCGGTCGACTTGCCACCGCAACATCAGCGGACCTGCAGCTCGATCACCATGCTGGTCCAAGGCCTGATCATGATCGAGGCATCGCGCGCCTCGCCCTGTCGGTTCATGTGCCATACGAACGGCGCCAGAGCCATCAGCGTGGCGCCGATCGCGAGATCGCGCAGGAACCAAGTCATCGACAGCTCGCTGGTCACCCATTTGAAGATCCGCCGCATGAGCGCCGCGCGCTTGCCGCCAAAGAAGTAGAGATGTGATACGTCGCTGCCGGGCAGCATTTTTTCGAACAGTTCCGCATCGCTGACCGGGAATCCCTTGAAGTCGTGGCTGAAGACGAAGGCGATCACGGTTCCGCCCGGCTTCATGATCGGCCGGACAATCGCGAAGATCGCGCGGAAATCAAGCGCATCGTGCACGCTGAGATCGCAAAGGCAGAGATCATACTGGCCTTCCCGGCCCTCGGTTGCGAACGTTCGCTTCAGCTGCGCCACGTCGATCCGCTCGGAGAACTCGCTCTTGAACATCGAATCGTGCGAACCGACCAGCAGCATGCGCGGATGCGGGTTGGCGCGCTGCCGCCGCAGATGGTCCGCCACGAAATGCGAATCGAGCCAGATCGGATGCGTTTTGCGAAGGTAGGGTACCTTGCCGAACATGGCACGGTAGGTGGTGCGCATCAGGCGTTCAACTGTTATCCGCAGATCGCTGAGCCCCGCTACCGGTTCCTCGGCAGGCGCGAGCAGCGGCACCGATTTCTGGCCGACGCGCGCCCATGACGGGCTCCGGCCGAGATCGGTCACCGTCATGGTGGCCTTGTGCCCGTCGGCAAGCAGCAGCTCGCCGCCTCCGTTGGTGCCGATGCGCACCTGGAGGTCCAGGGGCAACGGGCTGTTGGTCAGGACGTCTGCGGTCAACGAGAGCTTTGCCTGCGTGTTAGCTGCGATCCGCCTTGTCACCAGCGATACCGGCGCAACCTCGTCGCCGCGGAACAGCGCCAGCACGGCGGTGGTTGCTTGCGGCGCAGACGCAACGGCGTTGACCTCGACCCCCAGCACCGACCCGGCCGTCTGGGGCACGAACGTGCAGGCCAGCAGGGCGGTTCCTTCGGACGCCGTGGCGTGCTCGACCGTGGCAGGCAGGTTGGTGACGATCCGGCGTTCGCCCGCGTGCTCGAGGTGGACCGAACTCGTCGGCGGGCTGGCTGGCCGGCCCCATCGAATATTGTCGCGAATTCTCGATTGCACGCCGCTGAACCACGATTCGAACAGCGGGTGATGGATGTGCGGCCGCGGCTCCGGTGAAAGCCGCTTGTAGATTTCCTCCATGTACGCGCGCGACTCCGCGATGGTCTTGTCGAGATCCGGCGGCAGGTCACGCGAGTGAATGATGAGGAGCTGCCGCCCACAATCGCGCTGCTCCTTCGTCGTCCAGTTCGAAAGGTCCTTCGCGATATCGTCGTGCGAAATCCAACCGAGCCGAAGCATCTCCTCGCCGGACCGGCGGTTCTGCGGCTCCAGCATGAAGAAGTCGTCGGAGTCGGCAATGAAGTAGCGCGGCAGCGTCGGCGCGGCGTCCGGAACGAACGCGTAGTCCCACATCAACGTGGGCTCGGTCAGCACCCGTTCCGGCTTGATCGCCAGCAGCGCGACCGGCCACTGGTAGCCGATCAGGGTCGCTTCGTCGACGTACCAGTAGAACTGGTCCATGCGCCACTGATGGTACAGCCGCTGGTTGACCGTGCGGGCGCGCACTGTCATGTGCTTGTACTTGAGCGCGAGATCGACCATTTCCCGCGGCGGCATCGGCAGCGTCGTGGATTCGCGGTCGAGCCTCGCTCGCAGCACCGGCATGATGTCTTCCTGGTTCGCCCGGAAGCTCGGGGCGTGGATCACGCGGTGCCCCTCCTTCATCAGCCGCGCCAAGGTGCGGTAGGAGCCGTCGGCGATGATGAAGTCGGCGTTGAGGAACATGAGGAACGTGTCGAGCATCCGACCACCGAGGTCGGTGAAGCCGCGATAGAGCGCATAGCTGAGCACCACGCCATAGTCGCCGGGTACCCCGGTCATGAGGTCGTCGAGGAAGCGGACATCGATGGCACAGATTTTTCGAAGATTGGCGTAGGCCGGCGACTTGACGAGTTTGGGCCGCAGCGCGCGCTCGGTGACCAAGACCACTTCGACGTCGAACGACTCCGCCATCGCCGGCAGGTTTCCCGGCGCCAGGAGCGCGGGAATGGTGATATTGACCATCTTCTCCAGATACGCGGCCCCCCAGAACGGTATGATTAGACGGGCCTTCTCCTTTGCCGCGGGACCGGCGATGCTGACCAATAAGACCTCCTGCAGGTGCTGGGCGCGCTACTGCTATCAGATAACGCGGGGGCGACCAAGCCAATCGATGTGGAGACTTCCCGCAAGGGCCATGGCTTCGCCGCGCCGATGAAGATCGCCTTTCTCACTCGAAGCCTCCGCGGCGGCGGCGCCGAGCGGCAAGCCGGCGTCCTTGCCGCGGGCTTGAGCGCCGAAGGGCACGACGTCGTCATTGTTCCGTTCTACGCGCCGGAGCCTCGCGACGACCTCCCAGCGGGCGTCCGCGTCCTGGCGGCCGGAAAGCGAAGTCGGTGGGATTTCGCAGGCTTCCTCATGCGACTCATTCGCATATTGCGCGCGGAGCGGCCCGATGTCCTGCACTCCTATCTTCCGGCCGCCAATCTCTTGGCTGCCTTGTTGCGTCCGGCGCTGCCGCGCACGCGGATCGTCTGGGGGCTGCGCGCATCGGACATGGAGATGGGAAACTACGACTGGCTGTCGCGCCTCAACCTCGCCCTCGAGCGGCGCCTTGCCTGCGCGGCCGACCTGATGATCGCCAACGCTGCCGCCGTCATGCGCGACGCCGCACGCCGCGGCTTTCCGGTCGAGCGAATCCGAGTCGTCCCGAACGGGATCGATGTCGCGCGGTTCGCGCCCGATCCGGCGGCCGGCGCCGCCCTGCGCCGGTCCTGCGGGGTCGCCGAAGACGACATGCTTATCGGCGTGGTGGGACGGCTTGACCCGATGAAGGATCACGAGACGTTCTTTCGAGCCCTGGCCGCGCTTGCGCCGCGTTGCGCCAATCTGCGCGCGCTCATCGTGGGCGAAGGATCGCAGGACTGGAGAAACAGGCTGCGCGCACACGCGGCGGAATCAGGTCTGTCCGACCGGTTGATCTGGCTCGGCTGGCGCAAGGACATGACGCCGGTCTATTGCGCGCTGGACGTGCTCTGTCTTCCTTCTGCCTATGGCGAAGGATTTCCCAATGTCGTGGCCGAGGCCATGGCATGCGGCGTGCCCTGCGTCGTCACCGACGTCGGCGACGCCAAGGCGCTTGTTGGCGACTGCGGTCAAGTAGCGCCGGCGCGCGACGCGCCGGCGCTGGCCTCGGCGGTCGAGGCGGTCGTCGCGCTGCCGCGTGAAGAACGGCGCGTCCTGGGTGCAAGAGCGCGCGCGCGCATCGTCGCCGAATACGACGTCGCACGTCTCGTGACGCGCACGGTCGCCGCACTCGAGGCGACGATGGGACGGCACGCGACACGGCCTGCGTCGGCGCCCAGGTGAGGCATCATGAATACCGAAGCGCGGCCGGCCCGGTGGCGGGGCCCGGCCGCTTCCGCTAAGGTCCGCTGCCGGCCGCGCGCTGCCGTGGCGATCGGCCGCATCATGGAGGCAAGCGCTTGTGCGGTATCGGCGGATGGATTGATCGACGCGCTCGGACGCCGTCGGCCGAACTCGACCGCATCGGCGGCGCCATTGCCGCGTCGCTGCTGCATCGCGGACCGGACAGCGGCGGCGTGTGGACGGACGAGGCCGCCGGCATAGCCCTCAGCTTCCGGCGGCTCGCCATCCAGGACCTGACGCTGACCGGCGCGCAGCCCATGGTCTCCGCCTGCGGGCGCTACGTCATCGTCTACAACGGCGAGGTCTACAACGCCGCCGAGCTGCGTCCCGAGCTCGAGCCGCGCGGGGTCAGGTTCCGCGGTCACTCCGATACCGAGGTGATCCTGGAAGGCTGCGCCGCATGGGGCGTCGAGGCCACGTTGCGCCGGTTGATCGGCATGTTCGCGATCGCGCTGTGGGACCGCCGCGAGCGCGTGCTGACGCTGGCGCGCGACCGTCTGGGGATCAAGCCGCTCTACTACCTTGACCGCGACGACCGGTTCCTCTTCGGCTCGGAGCTCAAGGCGCTGCGCGTGTGCCCGGGCTGGACGCCCGAGCTCGACGAGGACGCCGCCACCGCCTATTTGCGCTTCGGCTACGTCCCCTCGCCGCTCAGCATCTATCGCGGCGTTGCCAAGCTGCCGCCCGGGCACATCCTGACGCTGCGGCCCGGCGCCAGGGCGGTGCTCAGCCCCTTCTGGGATCTGCGCCCGTTCGCCGTCGCCGGCGCGCGCACGGCCGACGAAAGGTTCGACGAGCGCGAAGCGGAAGAAGAGCTGGACGACCTGCTGCGCGATGCAGTGCGCCGGCGGCTGATCTCCGACGTTCCGCTCGGCGCGTTCCTGTCTGGCGGCATCGACTCCTCGACCGTCGTCGCCCTGATGCAGGCGAGCAGCAATGCCGCGGTGCGCACCTTCTCGATCGGCTTCCGCGAGGAAGGCTACGACGAATCGGCGCATGCACGCGGCGTCGCGGAGCATCTCGGCACCGCGCATACCGAGTTCACCGTCGAGGCGCGCCATGCGCTGGACGTGGTGCCGCGCCTGCCAGAATGGTTCGACGAGCCGTTCGCCGATTCCTCCCAGATTCCGACCTACCTGGTCTCGAAGCTCGCCCGCGAGCACGTCACCGTGGCACTGTCGGGCGACGGCGGCGACGAGGTCTTCGCCGGCTACAACCGCTATTTCTGGGCCGACCTCTTGTGGCGCCGTGTCTCGGCCGTGCCGCTGCCGCTTCGGCAGCTGGCGTCGGGCGCGATGCGCGCCGTGCCGGCCTGCGCCTGGGACCGCCTGTTCCAGGCGGTGCCGGGGCGCTGGCGCCCGCCGCAGCCCGGCGACAAGGTGCACAAGCTCGCCCGCGTCGCGACCTATGACGACCCGGACGCGCTCTATCGTCACCTCGTCAGCCAATGGACCGATCCCGCGCCGCTGGTGACGCGCGGTCGCGAGCCGCCCGGCGCGCTGGACGACACGGCGCTCAAGGCGGAGCTGCCGGGCTACGTCCAGCGCATGCAGTACCTGGACACGGTCACCTATCTGCCCGACGACATCCTGACCAAGGTCGACCGCGCCACCATGGCGGTGGCGCTGGAAGGCCGCGTGCCGCTGCTCGACCATCGCGTCGTCGAATACGCGTGGAGCCTGCCGCTCACGGCGAAGGCCCGCGCGGGCGTGGGCAAGCGCATCCTGCGCCGCGTGCTGGCGCGCTACGTGCCGGATCGCCTGGTGGAGCGGCCCAAGATGGGCTTCGGCGTACCGATCGGCGACTGGCTGCGCGGCCCCTTGCGCGACTGGGCCGAGACGCTGCTGGCGCCCGAGCGCCTGGCCCGTGAGGGCTTCCTGCAGCCGGCCCCCATCGCCCGGGCTTGGCGCGAGCACCTGTCCGGCACGCGAAACTGGCAGTATCCGCTGTGGACCGTGCTCATGTTTCAGTCCTGGCGCGCGCGCTGGTTGGCTTGAGCGGAACCGGAGTCGTCGCCGTCTGGCACTATCCTGCTTGAGGCAATGGAAGCGTCTGCACTATAGTGCCGGTTACCCCAGTGCATCGAGCAACGATGCCCCAACCAGGTGCTTAGGGAGGAAGTTCACGATGACCGCATCCAATCGCCGCCGTTTCATCAAGCAGGCCGGCGCCGGCATGGGCTTGGCTGCCGCCGCCAGCTTCGTGCCGACGCGCTTTGCCATCGGCCAGAAGGCCAAGATCAAGCTGGGCCTGATGCTGCCCTACTCCGGCACCTACGCGGCGCTGGGCCACAACATCACCGACGCCATGAAGTTGCGCATCAACGAGGGCGGCGGCAAGCTGGGCGGTCGCGAGATCGAGTACGTGCAGCTCGACGACGAGTCAGCGCCGCCCAAGGGCAAGGACAACGCCAGCCGCCTCCTGGTGCGCGACAAGTGCGACATCCTGGTCGGCACCGTGCATTCCGGCGTGGCGCTCGCCATGGCGCAGGTGGCGAAGGAGGAGAACAAGTTCCTGGTCATCCCGAACGCCGGCGCCGTGGACCTCACGCGCAAGAACTGCTCGCCCAAGCTGTTCCGCACCTCGTTCTCGAACTGGCAGCCGGCCTTCCCGTGCGGCGACGTGGCGCTGAAGGACGGGCACAAGACCGCGGTGATCATGACCTGGAAATACCCGGCCGGCTTCGAGAGCGCGCAGGGATTCAAGGACTCCTTCACCAAGGGCGGCGGCAAGATCATCAAGGAGATCCTGCCCGACTTCCCGAGCGTCGAGTTCCAGGCAGGCCTCACCGAGATCGCCGCTCTCAAGCCTGATTGCGTCTACGTGTTCTTCGCCGGCGCCGGCGCGCTGAAGTTCATGAAGGACTATGACGCGGCCGGCCTGAAGGCGCGCATCCAGCTCTACGGCCCCGGCTTCCTGACCGACGGCGTCTACAAGCAGGCCGGCTCGGCCGCCGAGGGCATCAAGACCACGCTGCACTACGCCGACGACATCGACACGCCCATCAACAAGAAGTTCCGTGCCGCGTTCAAGGATCAGACCAAGCGCGACGCCGACGTCTACGCCGTGCAGGGCTACGACACCGGCACCTTCCTGCTGCAGGGCTTGGCCGCGGTGCAAGGCGACGTCGGCGCGGACAAGACGCTGATCAAGGCCTGGGAAGGCATCAAGATCGACAGCCCGCGCGGGATTTTCACGCTGTCGAAGTCGCACGAGCCGATCCAGGACATCTACCTGCGCCAGGTCTACAGCGGCGACGAGAAGCTGCTGGGCGTCGCGCACAAGGCGCTCGCCGATCCCGGCACCGGCTGCACGATGGCCTGACGCGGCGCCGATCCGCGGAGAACCGTTCCGCCGCTTCTTAAAGCCCGGCGCGCGGACGGAAAAATAAATAGGTTTTGACCTCGTCCCGGGCATACCGAAGGATGAGGTCCGTCAATCGACGGACCCAGGCGCCGTAGTACCGCCGGTCGGCTTATCCCTTCGCCGCGATCTTTCGGGGGGCACGCGGTGTCCTTGTCCTATGTCCTGATCCAGACGCTGAACGGGGTCCAGTACGGCTTCCTGCTGTTCCTGGTGGCCAGCGGATTGACGCTCGTCTTCGGCATCATGGGCGTGATCAACCTGGCGCACGGCGCGTTCTACATGGTGGGTGCCTATCTCGCCTGGTGGTTCGCCGAGCAGACCGGCAGCTTCGCGCTCGCCCTCCTCCTGTCCCTGCCGGTGACCGTGCTGCTCGGCCTCGCGACCGAGCGCTTCGCCATCCGCTACCTCTATGCGCGCGACCACCTCTACCAGGTGCTGCTCACCTACGGCCTGATCCTGATCCTCAATGAGCTGCAGCGCCTGCTGTTCGGCAACGATGTGCACGGCCTGCCGATCCCCCCGCCCCTCGCCGGCTCGATCCCGCTGACCGAGGCGCAAAGCTACCCGGTCTATCGTATCTTCCTGTCGTTCACCTGCATCGCCGTGGCGGCGGGGCTGTATCTGCTGATCCTGCGCACGAAACTCGGCATGGTGATCCGGGCCGGGTCGACCCATCGCGAGATGGTCTCGGCGCTGGGCTACGACATCGCGCGCCTTTTCATGATCGTGTTCGGCCTGGGCGTGGCGCTGGCTGCGTTCGCGGGCATGATCGCCGCGCCGGTGAACACGGTCTATCCCGGCATGGGCGACCAGATCCTGATCATCTCTTTCGTGGTGGTCGTCATCGGCGGCATCGGCTCGATCAAGGGCGCCTTCGTCGGCGCCATGGTCGTCGGCATCGCCGACACGTTCGGCCGCGTCCTGCTGCCGACCGGCGCCGGCGTGGTGGTCTATGCCGTGATGGCGCTGGTGCTGCTGTGGCGCCCGCAGGGCCTGTTCGGCCGCACGGTCTGACCCGACATGCCGCACCATCCGCGCATCGCGCTTGCCCTGCTGATCCTGGGCGCCGCTTTCCTGGCAGTCTTCCCTCTCTGGGGCGACACGTTCTACGTCCGCTTCATCGCGCGAATCATGATCTTTGCGCTGTTCGCGATGAGCCTCGACCTCCTGGTCGGCTATGCCGGCCTCATTAGCCTCGGCCATGCGGCCTTCTTCGGTCTTGCCGTCTATGTCGTGGCCGGGCTCGTCAACAAGGCCGGCGTGACCAGCGCCTTCGCGCTGCTGCCCGCCGCGCTCGGCGCATCGGCGATCGCCGCCGCCGCGATCGGCTGGATCAGCATCCGCACGACCGGCGTCTACTTCATCATGATCACGCTCGCGCTCGCGCAGATGGTCTACTACTTCTTCCACGATCAGAAGGAATGGGGCGGCACGGACGGCATGAACATCGATTCCAAGCCGACCGTGATGCTCGGCGACATCAAGCTGTTCGACTTCTACGACCGGGTGCAGTTCTACTACCTGGCGCTGGTCTGCCTGATCGCCGTCTTCGTGCTGCTGACGGTCATCCTGCGCAGTCCGTTCGGTCATACGCTGGTCGGCATCCGCGCCAACGAAGGGCGCATGCGGGCGCTCGGCTACGACGTGCAGCGCTACAAGCTGATCGCCTTCGTGATCGCCGGCACGCTGGCAGGACTCGCTGGGTTCCTCGAGGCGGCGCGCGGCACCTTCGCCACGCCGGCGCATCTCGGCTGGCACGAGTCGGGCCACGTGCTGATGATCGTGATCCTCGGCGGCATGGGCACGCTTTACGGACCGATCCTCGGCGCCTTCGTCATGCTGCTGATGGAGGACTATTTTGCCACGCTGACCGAACGCTGGCTGCTCATCATGGGCGTGTTCGTGATCCTGGTCGTCATGCTGCTGCCCGACGGGATAGCCGGCGCCCTGAGGCGCCTTGGCAGGCTTGGCCGTCGCGGGGCCGGCGATGGCTGATCGTTCCGCGCGCGAAACCGTTCTGGAGACCCGGAAGCTCGGCCGCCTGTTCGGCGGTCTGGCGGCGGTGCAGGACGTGTCGATCGCGGTGGAACGCGGGCGCGTCCACGCCATCGTCGGCCCGAACGGCGCTGGCAAGACGACGCTGATCAACCTGCTCTCCGGCGACCTCAAGCCAAGCGCGGGCACGGTCAACTTCGAAGGGCGCAGCATTACCGGATGGCCGGCGCACCGAATCGCACGGCTGGGCATCGGGCGCAGCTTCCAGAAGACCAACATCTTCCGCGACTTCACCGCGTACGAGAACTGCCGCCTGGCGGCGCAGGCGCGCCTGCCGCGCTTTTCGCTGCTCCGCCCCGCCGCCGGATACGGCGACGTGACGGAACAGGCCGAGCACGCGCTCGCGCTGTGCGACCTGGGCGAGCGGCGCGACACGCGCGCCGCGTCGATGAGCTACGGCGAGCAGCGCCAGCTCGAGCTGGCAATGATGCTGGCGACCGGCCCGCGGCTGCTGTTGCTCGACGAGCCGCTGGCCGGCATGGGACCGGAGGAGAGCGCGCGCGTGCTGGACCTGCTGCGCCGTCTGGCCCAGGGGCACACGATGGTGATGATCGAGCACGACATGGATGCCGTCTTTGCCATCGCCGACCAGATCACCGTCATGGTCAACGGCAGCGTGCTGGCCACCGGCGCGCCGGCCGAGATCCGCGCCAACAAGGCGGTGCAGGACGCCTATCTCGGCGAGGAGGTGCCGGTATGAACGCGGCCCTCATCGAGGCAACGGGCCTGCACGTCTACTACGCCGAGAGTCACGTGCTGCATGGCGTCGATTTCCGCGTCGGCGCCGGCGAGACGGTCGCGCTGATCGGACGCAATGGCATGGGCAAGACCACGACCTTGCGCGCGATCCTGGGTCTGGTCCCTCCGCGCCGCGGCTCGGTCGCGGTCCATGGCCGGCCGATGACGGGTCATCCGCCGCACCGCATCGCGCGCGCCGGGCTCGGCTACGTGCCGGAGGGGCGGCAGATCTTCCCGCTGCTCACCGTGCGCGAGAACCTGGAGATGGCGGCACGGCCTGGACGCGACGGTCGCACGGATTGGACCGTCGAGCGCACGCTGGCGACCTTCCCGCGTCTGGCCGAGCGCCTTGGCAACAGCGGGTCGAACCTGTCCGGCGGCGAACAGCAGATGCTGGCGATCGGCCGGGCGCTGGTCACCAATCCCGACGTGCTCATCCTCGACGAGGCGACCGAGGGCCTGGCGCCGCTGGTACGGCGGGAGATCTGGCGGGTCATCCTTTCCTTGAAGCAGAGCGGGCTCGCGACGGTGATCGTCGACAAGAATGTGCGCGCGCTGCTCGACATCGCCGACCGGGCGGTGATCCTGGTCAAGGGCAGCGTCGCGTTCGAGGGTGCGGGCGCGGAGCTCGCCGCCCGGCCCGACCTGCTGCAGCGGCATATCGGGCTATAGCGACTGGTAGAACCGCGTCACGGCGTCGAGCGTCGCTTCGGGCTGGTCCTTGTGCGGCGAATGCCGGCAGCGGTCGAGCATCAGCTTCTCGGCGCGCGCGCCGACCTTGCCGACGATCGCGTCGATTTGGCGCTCGGTGCCATACTCGTCGTCCCAGCCCTGGATCGCCAGCACCGGCACGGAGATCCGCGGCAGGTACTCCTCGATGTTCCAGCCCCAGAACTCGGGGCTGAGCCAGACACGGTTCCAGCCCCAGAACGCGTCGTCGACATTCTCGCCGTGATAGCGCAACAGGCGCTCGCGCAGGTCAGTCGTGCGATAGGCTTCGCCGGCGGCGGCGATGCTGTCGACGCTGACCTTCTCGTTGAACACGTGCGCGGCCAGCGTGACGATGCCGACCGCCTTGTTCCAGCGCACGCCGCCAGCATAGATCAGCGCGATCGAGCCGCCGTCGCTGTGGCCGACCAGCACCGCGCGCTCGATTTTCGCCGCCCTGAGCACGCGCGGCAGGGCGTCGAGCGCCTCGCGATGCATGTAGGTCGCCGGCCGCGGCGGCGGCACGGGCGATGATCCGCCGTAGCCGGCGCGGCTGAAGAGGAACACGGGCGCGCCGGTCGCCTGGGACAGGCGGTCGGGGAAGTCGCGCCACATCGCGACGCAACCGAGGCCTTCGTGCAGCAGCACGAGCGTGGGCCGGTCGGCGGCACCGTCGATCCGGCGGAACTCCAGCCGGGCGCCGGCGTTTTCAATGAAACCTTGGGTCATCCGATCAAGAACAAATGATTGGAAGGAATCGCTGCCGGACCGGAACATGCCTTGAGACGGCCGATCGGGCAACCGCGCAGGGAGGCAATGGGTGGCGAAGGGTCAGCGTCACGATTCCGCACACGGGCATACCGTCCATCCTGACCCCGGCGGTGGCCACGGCCACGCTGATGAACATGTCGATGATCCGCGGCGTGGGTCAGGCCTTGCGCGCCGCGGTGTCCTGGCAGGCGGCCTTGCGGCCGCGGCAGCGCTGACGGCCGGCGCGGCCCCGGACGCGCGCGCCCAGGCCTTCGTCGCCGACCTGGCCTCGCGCGCGCGGCGCTTTGCCGCGCTGCTCGAGCCGATGCGGCGAAGCGCCGGCCTTTACCCGTTCGACGCGCCCGCGCGGCTGGACTGGCACTACGTCCCGCGCAGCCGGCCCGGCCTCGCGTTGCGCGGCATGAACGCGGAGCAGCGCGCGGCGGCCGAGGCGCTGCTGCGCGCCGCCCTGAGCGACGAAGGCTATGCGCGGTTCGAAGGCGTGCGCGTGCTCGAGGCGATCCTGCGCGGTGATTCGCAAAGCAGCTTCCGCGATCCCGAGAACTACGCTCTGGTGCTGTTCGGCACGCCCGGCGCACATCCCTGGGCTTTCCGCGTCGAGGGCCATCACCTCTCGCTCAATTTCACCTTCCCCGCCCCGGACCGCATGAGCGCCACGCCCGCCTTCTGGGGCGCCAACCCTGCCGAGGTGCGCGCCGGACCGCATTCCGGCATGCGGCTGCTGGGGCGCCAGACGGACGCGGCTTTCGCGTTGGCGCGATCGATGGATGATCGCCAGCGCACCGAGGCCGTGATCGCCGACCGCTCGCTCGGCGACATCGTCGCCGGTCCCGGCCGCGGCGACGAGCTCAAGCAGCCACGCGGCCTCGCTCATGCGCGGATGAGCGAGGCACAGCGCAACCAGGCAATCGCCGTCATCGAAGGCATGATGGCGCCGCTCAACGCCGAGTTCCGCGCGCTTCAGGTCAGGCGGCTACGCGAATCGGGCCTCGATAGGATGCGCTTCGCCTGGGCCGGCGGCATGGAGGCAGGCCGCGCCTATTATTTCCGGCTGCACGGCCCGATCACGCTGGTCGAGTTCGACAACACGCAGAACGACGCCAACCACATCCACTCGCTCTGGCGCGACCTGGCATCCGATTTCGGCGCCGATGCGCTCGGCGCCCACTACCGCGACGGGCACAAGCCGTGAAGGGCGCTGAGCAGGCTCGCCCTGCGTGAGTTCGATCGATCAGCGCGCCTGCCTGAGCTTGAACCGCTGGATCTTGCCCGTCGCCGTCTTCGGCAGGCCGTCGACATACTCTATCCATCGCGGGTACTTGTAGGGCGCGAGGCGCGACTTCACGAACTCCTGAAGCTCGCCGGTGAGCGCCTTGCGGTCGGTTGCCGCGTCCTTCAGCACGATGAAGGCCTTCGGCTTGATCAGGCCCTGCTCGTCCTCATGCCCGACCACGGCGGCTTCCAGCACCTTCGGATGCGCGATCAGCGTTGCCTCGACCTCGAACGGCGACACCCAGTTGCCGCTGACCTTCAGCATGTCGTCGCTGCGGCCGCAGTAGTGGTAGTAGCCCTCGGCGTCGACGCTGTATTTGTCGCCGGTGAAGGTCCACGGGCCGCGGAAGGTATGCAGCGTCTTTGCGCGCTGGTTCCAATAACCGACCGCGGCGGACGGGCCGCTGACCACCAGCTCGCCGATCTGGCCGGGGCCGACGGCTTGCCCGTTCTCGTCGAGGACGCGCATGTCGTAGCCGGGCACCGGCCTGCCGGTGGTGCCGTATCGCACCTCGCCCGGGCGGTTGGCGAGGAAGATGTGCAGCATCTCGGTCGAGCCGATGCCGTCGAGGATGTCGACGCCGAAACGCTGCTTCCAGCGCTTGCCCACGTCCTCGGGGAGCGCCTCGCCGGCGGAGACGCAGGCGCGCAGGCGCTTCGAGCCGATCTCCGGCCCGTTCTTGCCGTCGGCCAGGATCGCGCCATAGAGCGTCGGCACGCCGTAGAATACCGTCGGCTGGTGCTTCCTCATCACGGCCATGACGCTGTCGGGGGTCGGGCGGCCCGCCGTCACAACCGCCGTGCCACCGACATGGAACGGCAGGGTCATGGCGTTGCCGAGTCCGTAGGCGAAGAACAGCTTCGCCGCCGAGTAGCTGAGGTCGTCCTCGCGGATGCCGAGCACGCCAAGGCCCCAGAGCGCCGCGGTGTAAACGAGATCGGACTGCAGATGCATCACGCCCTTGGGCGCGCCGGTCGAGCCCGAGGAGTAGAGCCAGAACGCCACGTCGTCGGCCGTGGTCGCCGCCGGCGCGAGGCCGCCCGGCGCCGCCTGCATCAGCTCGCCGAGCCGGGGCTTTCCCGGCGCGCCGGCGCCGGCGACGACGACGTGCTTGAGGCAGGGCTGGTCCTGAGTCGCCGGCAGCACCTTGTCGAGCAGCTCGGGCGAGACCACGAGGGCGCGCACGCGGCTGTCGCGCAGCATGTAGGCGTAGTCGGGCGTGGTCAGCAGCGTGTTGAGCGGGATCGGCACCAGCCCGGCCTTGATCGCGCCCCAGAACACGGAAGGGAAATCGACCGTGTCGAGCAGCGCCATGGCCACGCGCGTCTCCGGCATCAGACCGAGGCCGATGAGCGCGTTCCCGGCGCGATTCACCCGCTCCTGCAGCTCGCCATAGCTGTAGCTGCCGTCATCGTCGATCAGCGCGGTGCGTTTCCCGCGGCCCTGGGCCACGTTGCGGTCGATGAAGTCGGCCGCCGCGTTGTAGGCGCGCGGAAGCGTCACGCGCGGCGGCGACACGCTGGCATCGACCTCGGAAAACCCGCTCATCCCCGTCCCTCCCGGCATTCTTTCCACAGAGCGCGATGAAGCATATTGCAAGACAAGCACTATCTTGCCTACGGTCGTCTGCGCAACGACGAATACGGAGCGGGCCAACATGGCCGACGGTAAGTCTCCGCCGAGGTCCATCGTGCCGAAGGGGCAACCGCTCGATCCGGCCGCGGCATCCTATTTGAGGGCACTGGGGGAGCGCGTGCGCGGCCATCGCGCCCGGCGTGGCATGACGCGCCGCCTGCTGGCGCAGTCCTCGGATATTTCCGAGCGCTACCTGGCGCAGCTTGAGCATGGCGCCGGCAACATGTCGATCCTGCTGCTGCGCCAGGTGGCTCAGGCCCTCGGCGTACCCTTGAGCGAGCTGGCGCGCGAGGGCAGCGAGCAGTCGGTCGAACTGGCGCTGCTGGTCGAGTTCTTCGAACGACTGCCGGCCGAGAAGCGACGCACGCTGCTGCGCAGCGTCATGGAGCAGGTCGGCGCGCCGCAGGGGCGCGAGCGCCGCGTAGCGCTGATCGGCCTGCGCGGCGCGGGCAAGACGACGCTGGGCGAGCGCTTGGCCGAGCGCCTCGATGCACCGTTCGTCCGCCTTGTCGGCGAGGTCGAGCGCCTGGCCGGCATGACGATCAACGAGATCTACTCGCTGTCGGGCCAGCCGGCCTATCGGCGGCTGGAGCATCGCGCCCTGTCCGAGACGATCGAGGCCAATCCGCGCGCCGTGATCGAGACCGGCGGCAGCCTGGTGGCCGAGCCCGCGACCTTCGGCCTGCTGCTGGCGTCGTGCTTCACCGTCTGGGTGCGCACCTCGCCCGAGGAGCACATGGCGCGCGTGATCGCACAGGGCGACCACCGGCCGATGGCGGAGCAGGCCGATGCGATGGACGACCTGCGCCGCATCCTGGCCGAGCGCGAGCCCTTCTACCGACGGGCCGACGCAACAGTCGACACCTCGGGCCGCACCGTCGACGAATGCGTGGACGAGCTCGCCGCCCTTTGCCGCCAAGCCCTGCCCGAGCCTGCCTGAAACGTAATAATATTTCACCCGGAGCCGTTGCCACCCGGGAAACATGCATTATAATTCCTCTAATGGTCGATTTCCGCACCGAGCCTGCGCGTTACCGCCATTGGACCCTCGCCTGCGACGGGCCGGTGGCGACGCTGTCGCTCGTGGTCGACGAGAAGGGCGGGCTCGCCCCGGGCTACGAGCTCAAGATGAACTCCTACGACCTTGGCGTGGACATCGAGCTCTACGACGCCGTGCAGCGGCTGCGCTTCGAGCACCCAGAGGTGCGCACGGTCGTCGTGACCTCGGGCCGCGAGCGGGTGTTCTCGGCCGGCGCCAACATCAAGATGCTGGCGCAGTCGACGCATCAGCACAAAGTCAACTTCTGCAAGTTCACCAACGAGACACGGCTTTCGATCGAGGACGCGTCGCGATGCTCGGGCCAGCGCTATCTCTGCGCGGTCAACGGACCGGCCGCCGGCGGCGGCTACGAGCTGGCGCTGGCCGCGGACTGGATCACCATGGTCGACGACGGCAGCACCTCGGTCGCGCTGCCGGAAGTGCCGCTTCTGGCCGTGCTGCCGGGCACCGGCGGCCTCACGCGGCTGGTCGACAAGCGCCGGGTGCGGCGCGACCACGCAGATTTTCTCAGCACCGTGGAAGAAGGCATCAAGGGCAAACGCGCGGTCGACTGGAAGCTCGTCGACGAGATCGCGCCGTCCTCAGGCTTCCGCGACGCGATCGCCAAGCGCGCGCGCGCGCTCGCCAAGACCTCGGACCGGCCGACCGATGCCAAGGGCGTCGCGCTGACGCCGCTCGAGCGCCGCATTGCGGGCGATCGCATCGACTACGGTATGCTGGCGATCGAGATCGACCGCGCCGCCAGGACCGCCGCGCTGCTCGTCAAGGGCCCAACGATGCCGGCACCGGACGGGCCCATCGCGATCCATGACCAGGGCGCCGCCTTCTGGCCGCTGGCGCTGGCGCGGGCGCTCGACGACGCGATCCTGCATCTGCGCTTCAACGAGCCGGAGATCGGCGTCTGGGTGCTGAAGTCCGAGGGTGAGCCGGATTCCGTAGCCGCCTACGACGCGCTGCTGCGCTCGCACCAACGCGACTGGCTCGTGCGCGAGATCGTGCTGTACTGGAAGCGTACGCTGAAGCGACTGGACGTGACGTCACGCAGCATCTTCGCGCTGGTGGAGCCGGGCAGCTGCTTCGCCGGCTTCCTGTTCGAGCTCGTGTTGGCATCCGACCAGAGCTTCATGCTCGACGGCGTGCTCGACGGCGACAACCGGCCGCCGGCCGGGGTGCGGCTGAGCGGAATGAATTTCGGCGCCCTGCCGATGGGCAGCGGGCTGACGCGCCTCCAGACGCGGTTCCTGGACGACGCAGCGGCAGTCGAGCGCGCCGCTTCCGCCAGGGACCGCGCGCTCGACGCGGACGAGGCGGGCAAGCTCGGCCTCGTCACCTTCGCGCCGGATGACATCGACTGGGAGGACGAAGTGCGCATCGCCATCGAGGCCCGCGCCAGCTTCTCACCCGACGCATTGACCGGCATGGAGGCGAACCTGCGCATGGCCGGACCGGAGACGATGGAGACGAAGATCTTCGGTCGCCTCAGCGCATGGCAGAACTGGATCTTCCAGCGCCCCAACGCCGCCGGCGAAGAGGGCGCGCTGAAGCTGTACGGCACGGGCAGGCGCGCCGACTACAAGCGAGAGCGCGTGTGAGCGCGGTCCTCATCCTTCGACAAGCTCGGGGTGAGGACCAAGAGAAAACTCGCCTCATCCTGAGCTTGTCGAAGGATGAGGCTGCTTAACCGGGTCCGACCATGACAGCCATCAGCTACGCCGAGCGCATCCCCAACAACGTCAACCTGTCGGAGGACCGCCGCCTGCAGCGCGCGCTCGAGCACTGGCAGCCGCGCTTCATCGACTGGTGGAAGGAGATGGGACCGGTCGAATCGCTGGCGCACGACGTATATCTGCGCACCGCGGTCAGCGTCGAGCCGGGCGGCTGGGCCCATTTCGATTACGTCAAGATGCCGGAGTACCGCTGGGGCATCTTTCTGGAGCCGGCGGAACCTGGGCGCCTGATCCATTTCGGCGCCAACAAGGGCGAGCCGGCCTGGCAGGAGGTGCCGGGCGAGTACCGCGGCACGCTGCGCCGGATCATCGTGACCCAGGGCGACACCGAGCCTGCGTCGGTCGAGCAGCAGCGGCATCTCGGACGCACCTGCCCTTCGCTCTACGACCTGCGCAACCTGTTCCAGGTCAATGTCGAGGAAGGCCGCCATCTCTGGGCCATGGTGTACCTGCTGCACGCGCATTTCGGCCGCGACGGGCGCGAGGAGGCCGAAGCGCTGCTGGTGCGCCGATCGGGCGACCGCGACAACCCGCGCATTCTCGGCGCCTTCAACGAGGCGACCCCGGACTGGCTAAGCTTCTACATGTTCACCTTCTTTACCGACCGCGACGGCAAATTCCAGCTTTGCGCGCTGTCCGAGTCGGGCTTCGACCCCTTGGCGCGCACCTGCCGCTTCATGCTGACCGAGGAAGCGCACCACATGTTCGTAGGCGAGAACGGCATCCGCCGCACGATCCAGCGCACCTGCGAGGTGATGCGCGAGCACAAGATCGACGACCCGGCGGAAGTGCGCCGCCACGGCGTGATCGACCTGCCGACCATCCAGCGCTACCTGAACTTCCACTTCTCGGTGACGGTCGACCTGTTCGGCGCCGACGTGTCGTCGAACGCCGCCACGTTCTACACGGCCGGCCTCAAGGGCCGCTACCAGGAAGGCCGGATCGGCGACGACCACGCGCTGCTCGGCGCCGAGTATCCCGTGCTCGAGCTCATGGACGGCAAGCTGGTAACGCGCATGGCGCCGGCCGTGAATACGCTGAACGAGCGGCTGCGCGACGACTTCATCAGGGACACCGATCTCGGCATGGCGCGCTGGAACAAGGTCGTGCGCAGCCACGGCATCGATTTCGCCTTCCGCACGCCGCACAAGGCCTTCAACCGCAAGATCGGCACTTTCGCCCAGGTGAAGGTCGACCCCTCCGGCCACCCGCTCTCGGACGCGGAATGGGCGGCGCGCGAGCGGGAGTTCCTGCCCAGCGACGAGGATCGTGCCTACGTGCAGTCCCTGATGGGCCGCGTCGTCGAGCCGGGCAAGTTCGCCAACTGGATCGCACCGCCCGCGAAAGGGATCGAGGGCCTGCCGGTGGACTTCGTGTACGTGCGGTTCAACTGAAGCCAGCCATCGCGCCGACTTCCTCCGGCGTTTTCCCAGCGGCGCGCAGCGCGCGCAGCGTCGGGGCCTCGTCGCGCTTTGCGAGGCGCTTGCCGTCGACGTCGCGCACAAGCGCGTGATGATGATATTCCGGTGTCGGCAGGCCGAGCAGCGCCTGCAGCAGCCGTTGGATGTGCGTAGCCTCGAACAGGTCGGTGCCACGTGTGACCAGCGTGACGCCCTGCAACGCGTCGTCGAGCGTGACGGAAAGATGATAGCTGGTCGGCGTCTCCTTGCGCGCCAGCACGACGTCGCCGAAGCGTTCGGGCCGTGCCTCGATCAGGCCGCGGCCGCGGTCGCGCCAAGCAAGTTCGCCCGCTAGCGCTATGGCCCGCGCGACATCGAGGCGCAGCGCGAAGGGCTTGCCCGATTCGCGTCGCGCGGCACGATCCTGTTCGGCCAAGTGACGGCAGGTGCCGGGATAGACCGGCCCGTCCGGCCCGTGCGGCGCCGCACCCGAGCGGGCGATCTCGGCCGCGATCTCGGCGCGCGTGCAAAAGCAGGGATAGAGCAGGCCATCGGCTTCGAGCCGCATGAGCGCGGCGCGATACTCGTCCATATGCTCGGACTGGCGGCGCACCGGCTGCTCCCAGCGCAAACCCAACCAGGCGAGGTCCTCCAGGATCGCCGCCTCGAACTCCGGCCGGCAGCGCGTGCGGTCGACGTCCTCGATGCGCAGGAGAAAGCGCCCGCCGGCGCCGGCGGCCCGATACGCAAATAGGGCGGAATAGGCATGCCCCAGGTGCAGATAGCCGGTCGGGCTAGGCGCGAAGCGGGTGGTCTCGGCCATGGGCCGTGACACTAGCACGCCGGATCGGCTAGACGTTTTCCCGGCAACGGAAGGCTACAGGATGAAAAGCCCGTTCGATCTGGAGGGCCCCGAGTTCGGCCCCGCCGCCGGCGGCAAGCCGGGCAAGCTGGTGCTGCTGCTGCACGGCCTGGGCGCGGACGGCAACGACCTGATCGGCCTGGCGCCGCATTGGGCGCGGCTGTTGCCCGGCGCCGTCTTCGTTTCGCCGCACGCACCCTTTCCCTGCGACATGGCACCCTACGGCCATCAATGGTTCAGCCTGCAGGACCGCACCGAGCAAGCTATCCTGTCCGGTGTCCAGGCCGCCTATCCAATTCTAGACGCCTTCATCGACCAACTTCTCGCGCGCTTCGGCCTCGTCGAGGCCGACATGGCGCTGGTCGGCTTCTCGCAAGGCACGATGATGTCGCTGTTCGCATCCGTGCGCCGAGCGAGGCCCGTGGCTGCGGTGGTCGGCTATTCCGGCGCGCTGGTCGGTTCCGGGTTGCTGGCGCACGAGTTGAGATCGCGCCCGCCCGTGCTGCTGGTGCACGGCGACGCGGACGAGGTGGTGCCGATGCAGGCATCACAGATGGCCAAGGCGGCCTTGCAGGCGGCCGATGTGCCGGTCGAACTGAAAATCCGCCCCGGACTGCCCCACGGCATCGACGACCAGGGCCTCGCCCTGGGGGGACAATTCCTGGCGCGGGCGTTCGCGCGATCGGCAGAACACGCGGGAGACGCACGGAGCCCGATCGGCTAGCATGCGGGATCCGGCGATCGCGCGAGGTGACCTTCCATGCCGATCCTGACCGTGCTGCGCCGCGCGTTCGGCGCGCTGCTGGGGGCGACCGCCGCGCTGGCCGCGGTCACGGTGGCCGCAGGACCGGCCAAGGCCGAGAAGATGGCCGTCGACCTGGAGCTGGTGATCGCGGTCGACGTCTCCGGCAGCGTCGACCCGGCCGAGGCGAAGCTGCAGCGCGACGGCTACTACGCGGCGCTGACCAATCACAAGGTCGTGCGCGCCATCCAGTCGGGCGTGCTGGGCCGCATCGGCGTCATCTACATGGAATGGGCCGGCAACCACTACCAGCGCACGGTGGTCGAATGGACGCTGATCCATGACGGCACCTCGGCGGAGCAGTTCGTCGCCCGCGTTGCCGACGTGCCGCCGACGACGCAGCGTTGGACCTCGATCAGCGGCGCTATTGACTACGCCGTGCAGCTGTTCGAGATCAGTCCGTTCGAAGGCACGCGCCGCGTGATCGACATCTCCGGCGACGGCACCAACAACAACGGAAGGCCGGTCCGGGCGGCGCGCGACGAGGCGCTGAAGACCGGCATCATCATCAACGGCCTGCCGATCGTCAACGAGCGCCCGACGATCTGGGGCGGCAGTCCTGAGCGCAATCTCGACATCTACTACGAGGAGAACGTGATCGGCGGCCCGGGCTCGTTCATGATCGTCGCGGACGGGTTCGAGAAGTTCGGCGACGCGATCCTGACCAAGCTGATCATGGAGATCGCCGGCACGCCGCCCGATGGGCCGACGCGCTACGCCGCCGACACCCATTCGGGATTCTAGCAAGCTCGAGGAAGAGAGATCCGGACGATGCCCATGCTCCATCTGCCCGTCGCCGGCGGCAAGCTCGAACGCTACACCATGCGCAGCCCCCGCGCCTTCCCCAAGGCCAACGGGAAGCTCAACCGCGTCGCCATCGCCGCGGCGCACGTCGTGGCCGACCCGCTGGCCGACATCGATCCGTGGCTCGGCATTGCCGTCGACTGGGACAAGACGATCGCTTATCGCCGCCATCTGTGGAAGCTGGGCCTCGGCGTCGCCGAGGCGATGGACACGGCGCAGCGCGGCATGGGCATGGACTGGCCAATGTCCCTGGAGCTGATCCGGCGCGCGCTCGATGCGGCGCGCGACGTCCCGGGCGCGGTGATCGCCTGCGGCGCCGGCACCGACCATCTGCCCGCGTCGCCGGGCGTGACGGTCGACCAGGTCATCGCCGCCTACGAGGAGCAGTGCGGCGCCATCGAGAGCCTGGGCGGTCGCATCATCATGATGGCCAGCCGCGCGCTCGCGGCCGCCGCCAAGTCGCCCGACGACTACCACCGCGTCTACGACCGCATCCTCGGCCAGCTGAAGCAGCCGGCGATCCTGCACTGGCTGGGCGAGATGTTCGATCCTGCGCTCGACGGCTACTGGGGCTTCAAGGATCACCTGAAGGCAATG
Source organism: uncultured Rhodospirillaceae bacterium (assembly GCA_964557415.1). GTDB lineage: Bacteria > Pseudomonadota > Alphaproteobacteria > JAEULC01 > JAEULC01 > JAEULC01. The sequence continues at coordinate 16,835 of CAZLBB010000032.1, read as the reverse complement.
GACGTGTGCCTGGCGGTGATCGAGGCCAACAAGGCCAAGGTCGATGGCGTGAAGATTTCGCTGCTCGACAAGGAAAAGGAGATCGCGATGCGCCGCCGCCTGCCCAGGGGCGTGCGCATGTACACGGGCGACGACTTCAACTATGCCGAGCTGATCGAGGGCGACGCCGAGAGGCACAGCGACGCGCTGCTCGGCATCTTCGACGCGATCGCGCCCGCCGCCTCCGCCGCGCTCGGCCGGCTGGCGGCGGGCGACAGCAGGCAGTTCAATGACATCCTGGCGCCGACCGTGCCGCTGTCGCGCCACATCTTCAAGGCGCCGACGCGCTTCTACAAGACGGGTGTGGTGTTCATGGCCTATCTCAACGGCCACCAGGACCACTTCGTCATGGTCGGCGGCCAGCAGAGCGCGCGCTCGGCGCTGCATTTCGCCGAGCTATTCCGCCTCGCCGACAAGGCCGGTCTGCTCAGCGACCCCGACCTCGCCGCAGCGCGCATGCGCTCGGTGATGGCGACGCACGGCGTGATGAACTAAGGGCGCATTTCCTCCAGCGGCCAGCGCGGCCGCGGGGCGAAGTCGAGGCCGTCGGTGAAGCCCAGGCGCAGGCGCTCGATCCCGGCCCATGCGATCATGGCGGCGTTGTCGGTGCACAAGGCCGGCGGCGGCGCCGAAAAGCGGAAGCCCTCGCGCTGGGCGGCCTCGGTCAGCACGGCGCGCAGATGCCGGTTCGCCGCGACGCCGCCGGCGACGACCAAGGTCGAGGCAGCGCCTTGCTCGTCGACAAACCGCGCCATGGCATGGCGCGCGCGGTCGGCCAAGACCTCGGCGACGGCCTGCTGGAACGACGCGGCGACATCGTCGCGGTCGCGCTCCGGCAGCGGGTCCGGCAGCGCGGCCACTTGATGGCGCACGGCGGTCTTAAGGCCGGAGAAGGAGAAATCGGCGCCCGGCCGGCCCTTCATTGGGCGCGGGAAGGCGAAGCGCCCGGGATCGCCCTTCAGCGCCGTGGCTTCGACCGCCGGCCCGCCGGGATAGGGCAGGCCGATCAGCTTCCCCACCTTGTCGAAAGCCTCGCCCACGGCGTCATCCACGGTCGTGCCGTAGCGCCGGTAGCGGCCGACGCCTTCGACCGCGACAAGCTGGCAATGCCCGCCGGAGACCAGCAGCAGGAGATGCGGGAACGGCAGGTCGTCGATCAGCCGCGCGGTCAGCGCGTGCGCCTCGAGATGGTTGATGGCGAGGAACGGCTTGCCCAGCGCCGCCGCGATCGCCTTGGCCGTCATCACGCCGACGATGACGCCGCCGATCAGCCCCGGGCCACCTGTCGCCGCCACGCCGTCGATCGTGTCGAAGCCGACCCCGGCTTCGCGCATGGCACGCGCGACGAGGCCGTCGAGATGCTGCAGATGGGCGCGGGCCGCGATCTCGGGCACCACGCCGCCATGCGGCGCATGCTGGTCGAGCTGCGACAGCACGACATTGGCGCGGATGCGCCGCGCCGGGTCGGCTGCGTCGTCGACCACTGCGACCGCGGTCTCGTCGCAGCTCGTCTCGATGCCCAGGACGATCATGGCCGAAGGATAGCAAAGCCGGCCGATCCGGGCTAAACAGCATTCATCATGGCAACCACCCCCCTCCTGCGTCTCGGCACGCGCGGCAGCCCGCTGGCGCTGGTCCAGGCCAATCTGGTGCGGGACACGCTGGCCGCAGCCCATGTCGACCTCACTGCGCCCGACGCGATCGAAATCCGCGTGATCCGCACCACCGGCGACAAGGTGCAGGACCGCAGCCTGGCGGAGATCGGCGGCAAGGGCCTGTTCACAAAGGAGATCGAGGAAGCGCTGCTCTCGGGAGAGATCGATATCGCCGTGCATTCCGCCAAGGACATGCCGACTGCGCTGCCGGATGGACTGCATCTCGCCGCCGTGCTCGAGCGCGAGGATCCGCGCGACGTGCTGTTTGCGCGCATTGCCGGCGCCGGCATCGACACGCTGCCGCGCGGCGCACGCTTCGGCACGACCAGCCTCCGCCGCGCAGCGCAGCTGCTCAACCGGCGTCCCGACCTGATCGTGGGACCGCTCCGCGGCAATGTCGAGACCCGGCTGCGCAAGCTGGCCGATGGCCAGGTCGATGCGACGGTGCTGGCATTCGCGGGGCTGAAGCGTCTGGGACACGGTCCCGCGGGTGGACGCTTGCTGTCGCTCGACGAGATGCTGCCGGCGCCGGCACAAGGCGCGATCTGCATCGAATCGCGCATCGCGGATTCGCGCGCGAATGCATTGCTGGCGGCGATCGATCACCGAGCGACGGCACTCGCGGTCGTGGCCGAGCGCGCGCTGCTGGCGGCGCTCGACGGATCCTGCCGCACGCCGATCGCGGCCTTGGCCGAGATCGGCGGGAGCACCGGGCTGCATCTGCGGGCACTGCTGGCGACGCCGGACGGGTCGAGGCTATGGCGCACCGAGCGCAGGGGCGCGCCCGAGGACGCCGCGCGGATCGGCCGCGACGCCGGGGCCGAGTTGCGGCGACAAGCAGGCCGGACGTGACCCGACGGAGGCTGGTGATCGTCACCCGTCCGACGGCGGAAGCCGAGCGTACCTGCGCGGCCTTGATCGAGCAGGGATACGAGGTCCTGGGTGAACCGCTGCTTGCCATCGAGCCCGTCGCGGACCCGGCGGGCAGGCTCGGTGGGCTTGACGGCATTGCGGCCCTGCTGTTCACCAGCATCAATGGCGTACGCGCCTTTGCGCAGGCCAGCGCGCGCCGTGATCTCCCCGTCTATGCCGTCGGACCAACGACTGCGGCGGCAGCCACGACGGCGGGCTTTCCATCCGTGCGCGAAGCCGCGGGCGATGTCCAAGCCTTGGCCAAGCTGGTCGCGGCGGAACGTCGGCCAGGTCAGGGCGGCCTGCTGCATCCGGCCGGCGAAGCCGTCGCCGGCGACTTGGCCAGCGCGCTCGCCCACCTTGGCTATGACGTGCGCCGGGTGGCCCTGTACCGCGCCATGCCGGCGCAGGCATTCTCGGAAGCACTCAAGGATACGCTCCGCGGTCATCGGGCGGATGCCGTCACATTTTTCTCTCCCCGTACGGCGCGAACGTTTGTTACCCTGGCACGTACGGCGGAACTGGAACCGTCCTGTCGATGCCTGGTGGCCGCGTGCCTGAGCCCGGCCGTGGCCGAAGCGGCCGCTGGCGTGGAGTGGCGGCGAGTGGCCGTCGCCGATGCGCCGACACAGGAGGCGCTGATCACGGCCCTGGCGCGAGCGCTGGCAGTCGACGGCGGCGCAGGAACGGAGCGGACTGGCATGCCTGAGGACAAGAAGGACGAAGCGAACCCGACGGAGCCGGGTGATGGTGGCGCAGTTCAGCCTACATCGCAGCCAGAGGCCGCCGTGCAGCCGTCCATCACCCTGCCCGCGGCCGAGGTGATCCAGCGCTTCGGCGGCATACGGCCGATGGCGAGCAAGATGAATATCTCCTTCAGCACCGTGCAGGGCTGGAAGGAGCGCAACCACCTGCCGCCCGCGCGCCATGCCGAGATTCTGGCGCTGGCCGCAAGGCACGGCGTGTCGCTGGAGGCGGATGCGCCGGGAGCCCCGGCCGATCCGCCGCTGGCGACGGAACCGAAGCCGAGCGAGCCGACGCCGGCGCCCACCGCCGCGCCGGCGAGCGAGCCATTGGGATTCGAGGACAAGCCACCGCCGCTGCCGCCACCCTTGCCGCCGCAGACCGTGCCGGCACCGGTTTCTGGCATCGGCGTGCTCGGCGCGGCTGCCGTCAGCATCGTGGTCGTCGCGGCGGCGATGCTCGGTGCCTATGCGGCGCGCTCGATGTGGATGACCGGCATCGCCGGCGGTGCCGCCACACCCGCCGTGTCCGACGAGCTCGTCCAGCGCCTGGCAAAGCTGGAGCGCGACGTGGTAAGCCGCCCGGCCGCCGCCGCGCCGGATCCGAAGCTGGCACAGGATGTCGCCAACACCGGCAAGAAGACCGCCGAATTGGAAGTCGCCCTGGCCAAGAGGACCGCAGATGTGGAATCCGCCCTGGCCAAGAAGACTGCCGAACTCGAGGCGGCCGTTGCCGCGGCCCGCAGCGCCGGCGCCGCGGCCGCAGACCAGGCGAAGGCCCTTGCGCCGCGGGTGGAGACGCTGGAGAAGGGGTTCGACCTGCAGGCTTTCATCGCCGTTCGCAACGGGCTCAACGAGCTCGGCGGCAAGCTCGACGTGCTGGCCAAGCGCATGGAAGCGGCCGAACGCATGGCGGCTGCGGCGCGGGCGCAAGGACTCGCGGAAGCGGCGCTGGCGCTGACCGTCGCCCAGCTGCGCCAGTCGGTCGATGCGGGCGCGCCCTTCGCTGCCGAGCTCGCAGCCTGCCGCGCGGCCGCTGGCGGCGACGCCAAGGTCGTCGCAGCCGTCGACGCGCTCGCCCCGCACGCCGGCGCCGGCGTGGCCACGCGCGCGACATTGAACGACGAGTTTGCCGACACGGCGCGGGCGATCGCGCAATCGTCGCTGAAGCGCGGCCAGACCGGCTGGCTGCGCGCCCTCATCGACCGGCTCGACGCGCTGGTTACCATCCGACCGGTCGGACCCGATGTCGCCGGCGACGATCCGCGCGCGCGCGCCGCGCGCGCCGAGACGCTGCTCGACCGTGGCGATCTTGCCGGCGCCGTGCGCGTGCTGGGTGGCCTCGCGGACCGGCCGGCCGAAGCGGCCAAGCCGTGGCTCGACAAGGCCAAGGCCAGGCTCGCGGCGGAAAGCGCCGTGGCGAGCCTCGAAAGCCATGCCCTGGCCGGCCTGGCGCAGCGCGCCGCCCAGGTGCCGCCGGCCGGCGCGGCCGGCAGACCCGCCGGCGCGCCCCAATGATCCGCGCCCTCGTCTTCCTGCTGTTCGCGCTGGCCATAGCGGTCGGCGCGGTGTGGCTGAGCGACACGCCGGGACGGGTCAGCATCGTCTGGCTGGGGTACCGCATCGACACGTCGGCGGCTGTATTGGCTGGCGTCATGCTGGTCGTCGTCGTTGCCGGCGCGCTGCTGTACCGGCTGTGGCGATTCCTGCGCCGCGCGCCGGGCGAGTTCTGGCTGTCGCGCCAGGTGGCGCGCCGCGCCCGCGGCTACCGCGCCTTGACCCAAGGCATGGTGGCGGTCGCCGCCGGCGATCCCGAGGAGGCGCAGCGCCAGGCGCGCCGCGCCGACGCGCTGCTCAACGATCCGCCGCTGACCTTGCTGCTCTCGGCCCAGGCCGCGCAGCTCGACGGCGACGAGCAGGCGGCAAGGCGCTTCTTCTCGCAGATGCTCGAGCGGCCGGAAACCGCGTTCCTGGGCGTGCGCGGCCTGTTGCGTCAGGCGCTGGACCGCGGCGACAAGGCCGAGGCGCTGCAGCTGACGCAGCGCGCCAACCAGCTCCGGCCCGAGGCGCCCTGGGTGCAGACGACACTCTTCGAGCTGCAGGCCGCCGCCGGCCAGTGGGAAGCGGCGCTGGAGTCGTTGCGGCGCACGGCGAAGCTGAAGCTGATCGACATGCCGACCGTAGCGCGCCGGCGCGCGGCGATCCTGGTCGAGCGCGCGCGACTCGCCGAGGCGGCCGGCAGCCCGGACGAGGCGCTGGCACTGGCGAAAGAGGCGCACAAGGCGGCGCCCGGTTTCGTGCCGGCGACCGCCGCCGCCGTCGGTCGGCTTGGCGCCGTCGGCAAGACGCGCCGAGCCACCAACCTGGCGATCGACGCCTGGTCGCGCGCGCCGCATCCCGACATCGCGCACGCCTTCGTCGCGATCTTTGCCAAGGAGGACCCGCTGCAGCGCCTGCGCCAGGTCGAGCGCCTGGCCGCCGCCAAGCCCGAGCATCCGGAGAGCCGCTTGGCGCTGGCCGAGGCGGCGCTGGCCGCGCAGCTGTGGGGCGAGGCGCGCCGTCACCTCGACCCGCTGCTGGCCACGCCTGAGCCGCCGGCCCGCGCCTGCCGGCTGATGGCGGAGATTGCCAAGTCCGAGCATGGCGATCTCGCCGCAGCAGAGTCGTGGCGTACGCGCGCCGACCAGGCGGCGCCGGACGCGTGCTGGGTCTGCGACAAGTGCGGCGCGCAGGCGCAACGCTGGAGCGCGATCTGCGGCCATTGCGGCGCGTTCGACAGCCTGTCGCACCGCGCGCCGACGCGGATTGCGGTCCTGCCGCCGATGGGCGGCGACCTGACGACGGCTGCGGCAAGGCCGGCGGAAGGCGCGCCGGAGGCCGAGCTCGCCATTCCGGCAATCGAAGCGAGGCCGGCGACCGCGGGCACTTCGAGCAACGGCGCTGAGCCGCGACGCGCCGGCGCGGCCTAACGGCGCTGCGGCGTTTTCGCCGCCACCGCGCGACCACCCTTGATCGCCTCGACCCGATCCGCCGGGAACGCCGCTTAGCGACATCGCTATCAGCGCCGTCGCTGCGCATCGTGTCTCCTGCCCTCCATGCCGCCCCAGCAGGCATAGCCAAAGGAGGAAACGATGGTTGGTCCGCGACGTATCGCGCGCGTGCGCAGCAGCTTCGCAGCGAATCTCTCGCGTCCCTGCGGGCATCCCTGGGCACCGGGATGCGCAGCCAGGCCGAGGCGATCGGCTGTGGCAGGTCGACGCGAGCCTGCCGGCGATGGACGCCATGGACATCCACAGCGCACCCGTCGATCCGGCCGACACGACGTCCGCGACCGGCACCGCGCGCGCGGCAACGCGGTAGGCGTTGGCGCCTAGCGTGCCGCAGTCTCGGCCGCGTCGCGCCGAAGGGTCCCGCGCGGGTCGGCTAGGAGCGCCGCGAAGACCTCGCGCAGGAGATCGCTCATCCTGACGATGGTGTAGGGACAGCCCGAGAGCTCGCCCTCCTCGAGCTGGCCCTTCGCCTTGAGCGGTGTCGCGAATTGCGGAAAGTCGCGGTCGAGCCGCCAGTGCCGCCGCGCTGGCACGAGGTGCACGGTTCCGCGGCGGTCGCGGCATTCATAGGTCACCGCCGTTTCGCGCGGCCTGACATAGAAATCGACCGCGATCGTCTCCTCGGGCAGGTGGATCGCGGTTGCGGTCTCGAGCCCGACGCCGACCATCAGGATCCAGGTCGGATAGTCGCGCAACAGTCCGTAGGGGCTGTTCTGCGATACCGGCGTGTCGTCGAGGTGATGGCGCGACAGCAGCACCGGCGCGGCCGGGCCCCAGCCGGCGACGGCGTGGGTCGGATGGATGCTGCGCGCCACCGCGTTGCGCGTGCGGAACACCTCGCTCAACACGCCCGTGTGCGACGGGGTCTGGAGCTCGTCCCAGCGGGGGTTCTCCGGCGTGACTGTGCGCCAGGTCATGGTCGGCATGAACAGGTGGCCCTGGCGCATATGGTCGAGAAACGCGTCGATGATCGCCTCGGCGCGGTAGCCCTGATGGCTCAGGTGCCGGATCGCGCTGTGCACGATCAGCGCGCCGTCGCGCGCGACGCCGAAGCGCTCGAGGATCGGGCGGAAGGCGGCCGCCTCGACGCCGCCGGCGTTCATGCTCAGGCCTCGGCCATCTTGCGCGCCTTGATCTCCTCGATCAGGTCGAGGCAGCGCTCGACGTCGCGGAATGGCAGGCCGCTAAGATCCGACAGCTCCAGGTCCCACCATTTCACCTTCAAGAGCCGCTCGACCGTTTTCTCGGGGAAGCGCAGGCGCTTCACGGAACCCGGCACGCCGGCCACGATCGCATAGGGCGGCACGTCGCGCGTGACCACGGCGCCGGCGGCGATCACCGCGCCGTCGCCGACCGACACGCCGGCCATGACGTTGACGTTGTGGCCGGTCCACACGTCGTTGCCCACCGTGACGTGCTGGAACATGTCGGGCGTGCGCGACAGACGCTCGACCTCGCGATATTCCGGCACCCAGTCGAACGAGTTCGGATGGTACTGGAACTCGTTGGTGCTGAGCCAGTTGATCGGGTGGTTGAAGGGGTTGATCGAGGTGCGCGCGCCGATCGCGCAGAAGGCGCCGATCGTGGCGCGCGCGATAAAGCAGCTCTCGTTCATGCCGAAATACTTGCCGACCGTCGCGTCGGGCCCGACCTGCGTGTTGCGGTTGAGGTAGAGCGGGCCCTGGATGGTCGACTTGATGATCTTCGCGCCGGGATTGAGCTTCATGATCCCGTGCGGGAAGGCGGCCTCGGCCGTCTTGTTCTCGTAGTAGTCGATGAAGATGGGTTCGTATTTCATCTGGCGCCACGCGCCCGTCTAGCCGCGCTTCTTGTAGTATTTCTCCACCTTCACGATCGCCTTGACGACGTCGGTCGCCTCGCGGTCGCCGTACTTCTCGTTGAGATACAGGTTGAACGAGCGATTGCAGACGTCCTGCGCGTTGGGCGTATCGAAATCGTCGGCCAGGTACGGCTTGATGAACGGCCAGTTGGCCACGACGTACTTATAGTGCGGATTGAGGTCGATGCCTTCGGCGCGCACGGCAAGTGCGAAATCGGTCTTGCTGCAGGCGATCGCGTCGGTTTGGACCATCACCGGCAGGAAGAAGGGCGAGTCGGCCGGGGTCCAGCGGTACGGATAGCAGGCCTCGGAGTAGTCGACGAGCTGCGCGGTGAACTCGGACACGAAGGCGAGCCGGTTGACCATCGTGCGATGCAGGCGCTTGAGCGATGCGTAGCCGATGGCGCAGGAGATCTCGTCGGTGTTGTGGTTGAGCGCCGGCGCCAGGTAGGTCGACGGGTCGCGATCATCGAAATCGTCGCGCCAGCGCGGCTTGCCGCGGTCGGCATGCACCAGCGCACGGCGGAAAGTCTCGAGATCGCGGCTGAACACCAGCCCGCCCGACGGGCCGGTCATGTGCGCCTTGCGGTACATGGTCGAGAAGGCGGCGATGTCGCCGAACGTGCCGACCAGGCGCCCGCGGATCTGCGCGCCGTGTGCCTGGCTGCAATCTTCGAGCACCTTGATGCCGCGTGCATGCAGCGCCTCGACGATCTTGTCTACTTCGGCGGCCTGGCCCGCGGCGTGCACGATCACGGCGCAGGAGACGTTGGGCGTGACGCGCGCCAGGACCTGCTCGAGCCCGACGTTGTAGCTGCCGGGCTTGCTGTCGACGAGGCGCGGCCTGAGGCCGTTGAGCACGATAGCCGAGAGCGAGCCGGGATCCGTGATCGGCGAGATCAGTACCTCGCTGCCCTTGGGCAGGTCGAGCGCGGCGAGCGAGACGTAGAGCGCCGAGGTACCGGTGGCAACCGCGTCGGCATAGCCGCCGCCCATCATCTCGGCGAAGGCGTCGGTGTACATCCTCTCGAACGGGCCCTGGTAGCCGGGATCGACCTGCTTGTCCCGGTAATAGGCCAGCACCTCGTTGACCATGCGGATTTCGTCGTCGCCCATGGCGATGCGCGGCGGCATCGGCGTCTTGCGCACCTTGTCACCGCCATGGATGGCGAGCTCCGAGGTGTTTGGCCGGTCCACGGCCGCCTGCGTATCGCTCATGACAACCCCACGCCGGCGGCAATGCGATCGTAGCTGAGCCCGTGCGCGCCCAGCAGATCCTCGTGGCTGCCGTAGTTGTGGATGAACTCGTCCTGCAGGGTGAAGGCATCCAGCCGGCACTGGGCGCGGCTGTCCCAGGCGATCTGCTTGGTGTGTGAGGCAAGCCCGCCATGCGGCGCGTGCTCCTCGACCACGACAACGTGCTTGTGGCTCTTCAGGGCCGCCTCGATGCCGGCTCGGTCGAGCGGCTTCAGCGTGTGGCACGACACGACCGAAACCGACTTGCCGGCGGCCTCGAACTGCCGCGCCAGCTTCATCGCCATGCTCATGATGATGCCGTGCGACAGGATGCACACGTCGGTGCCGCGCTGGATGTAGCGCATCCTGCCGAACACCCAGGGGTCGACCGCCTTGTCGGTGAACACCGGCTCGCCCGCCTTGCCGAGCCTGAGGTAGACCGGGCCGTTCTTCTGCTGGGCGCACCATTGGGTCGCCAGCGTCACCTCGGCCGGGTCGCAGGGCGAGACGATCTGCATGTTGGGCAGCGCGCCGGCGATGGCGATGTCCTCCTGCGTGTGGTGCGTGCCGCCGAGCGTGGAGTAGATCACGCCAGCGCCCATGCCGACCACGGTCACCGGCAGGTTCTGGTAGCACAGGTCGTCGCGCACCATCTCGAACGGGCGGTAGAGCGAGAAGGTGGCGATCGTGTAGGCGAAGGGCTGGCAGCCTTTCAGCGCCAATCCGGCGCAGATGCCGATCATGCTCTGCTCGGCGACGCCGACGTTGATGAAGCGCTCGGGATACTGCTCGCGGAATTTGCCCATGCTGCCGGCCGGCGAGATGTCGGCGACGACGACATAGACGTCGGGATTGGCCGTGGCGGCCTTGTAGAGAGCCTCGGCGAAGGTGTTCCTCATCGCGAAGCGGCCTCCAGCTCCTCGAGCGCCCTCTTGTATTCGTCCTTGCTCGGCGAGCGGTAGTGCCAGATCGGCACGTTCTCCATGTAGCTGACGCCCTTGCCCTTGGTGGTGTTGGCCACGACCATGAACGGCTTGCCGCCCTTGCGCGAGACGACGGCGTCGTGGATGGCGGCCGAGTCGTGGCCGTCGACCTCGACCGTCTCCCAGCCGAAGGCCTGGAACTTGTCGACCAGCGGGAAGAAGGACGGGTGCGTCTCGCTGGTGCGGCCCAGGCTCTGGAAATTGTTGTAGTCGACGAAGGCGACGATGTTCGCGAGCCCGAACGACGAAGCCATCAGCACCGCCTCCCAGGTCGAGCCTTCCTGCACCTCGCCGTCGCTCAGAACCGTGTAGATCACGCCGGAGGTGCGCCTGCCGCGCTCGGCCAGTGCCATGCCGACGACCATCGACAGCCCGTGGCCGAGGGATCCGGTCGAGGCCTCGATGCCGGGATTGCCGTAGTCGGGGTGGCAACCGAGGATGCCGTTCGGCTTGCAGTAGAGGTCCATGTCCCGGCGCGTCAGCACGCCCAGATCCTCGAGGATGGCGTACTGGATCATGCAGCCATGGCCCTTGGACATCAGGAAGGTGTCGGGCGAGCTGCCGTCGCCGTTGCGGCGCATCAGCGCGTTGTAGATGCAGTCGACTATCTCGGTGCAGGAATAGGCCGAGCCGATATGCAGGGCCTGGACCTGCTGCGAGATGTCCAGGATGCGCTTGCGGTACTTCAGGCAGCGCTGCTGCGCCGCGGACAGGTCGAAGGAATTCAGGCGCGGAGCGTCGTTCATGCGAAGCAACTGTGTCCCCTGGACAGGCGGATTGAGGTCAGAGGCCGAGATCGACCGATTGCGCGCGAGCGGACCGCAAGCGGGGCAGGCGCTCACCCGCGAATGGGCAGTTCTTTTAAAGCCTCGGCCGGGGCCCGTCCAGAACGAATCCCGGCGTACATGGCCATGATATCACGGAGAAATCCGGCATGGCGCGCGGGACGGCGACCGAAAGCCTGTAATATCCGGGAGTCGGCGTCGCCGACGCCGCGCCGACCCGTCCCCATGAACCGTGACAGGTCGACGCCGGACGCAGCCGAAGCATCGGTTCCACAGCCGCGGCGATGCGAAGCCGGTTCGGCGCTCCTGCTGCTGGCAACGTTGCTGTTGGGCGCCATCGGGAGCGAACTCCTGCTGCGCTCGATATTGGACGGGCCGGTGTTCGCGCTGGTCGACTTCCGCGCGAGCGCCATGGCGCGGACCGCCATGCCGGCCGCCTGGCCCAATGATCGCGCGCTCGGATGGACGCTCACGCTTCGGCTCGACATCCCGGGGTTCAAGACGCTCGATCACGGCATCAGTTCGAACGGCATCGGGAGATGCGGCTGCGCGCCGGTCATGCCCTCGCAGTCGGCGACTCGTTCACTGCCGGCGACTACGTGCCAGAGCGTATCGACCCCGGCGACGGGGTCAATCTTCTGACGAAGTCGCTCGCCGCGCCGGCGGCAGGTCGCGCCGCCGTCTCGCAGTCCGCCGAAACGGGCCATCGCGCGTATCGAAATACCGCGACCGATGGAAGCGGCGAGCATTGCTTGGCCTTGCGGCCGATCCCCGCCGCCGCCGGCGTTCTTGTCGAATCGCTGGATGCCTTGCTCCACGACAAAGAATCCCTGCGCGTGCAGCTTCTCGATGCCGGCGGCAACGGCTGGTCGCGGCTGTGGCTCAGCGGGCGGCTGCCGGCCGACAACCCGCAACTGCTGCTACAGCTCGCCAACCGTGCCTGCAGCACCGCGTTCGCGCCGTCGGGAGAGGGGGCAAGCTTCCGCCGGCCGCAGCTCGATCGCGGTGCGATGCCGACGCCGCATCGCGCTACGTCGACGGCACGCTAAGAGGTGACGTCGATGCGGCGCATGATGGCCATCAGATCGTCCGCCTCGATCGCGCGCCGGTCCAGCTTTGCGGTAAGGAAATGGGGCAGGACATGGCGCCGCGCCCAATCGATCGCGACGCGCGGCGCGTGGCGCAGCAGCCAGCGCCGCAATCCGCGCGGCAGGCGGTGCGCGATCACCGTCGGCTTGCCGTCGACCAGCTGAACCCGCGCGTCGCGCCAACGCGGCACCGCGCAGAACCGCGAGCCCACTTGCAGAATGCGATACCCCTTGTAGTCCATCGCGAGACCGAAAGGCCGGTCGAATCCGCTCGCCGGGTCCAGATTCAGCAGCGAAGCCTGATATGCGGCGGCCGCAGCCGCCATGTCGCCACGCCGCTGGAAGTATCGGCCGAGCAGCGCATTGACGACACGCCGATGCGCGTTGCTGCGGATGGCCCTGCTCAGATCCTCATAGGCCGAATCGAGCCGGCCCGCAGCGAAATTGGCCCGGGCACTGCCGAGCAGCACGGCGGCCGCAGCCGACTTCGCCGGCTGGACATCGACCTTCAGGCCGCGCGCGATCGCGTCCATCGCCAGCAGTGCCGTCGGCTCGTCATCGGCGTGCGAGCCGTCGGACAGCTGCGCCGCCAGCCGTGCCAGGTTCGTCGCCAGCGCGTCGCCCTGCGCCACGCGATCGACCTGGGAGAACCCGCGATAGTCCTGGCACGACAAGCCGAGCGGCGCGAGAAAATCGGTCAGTACGAAGATCGATACGTCGAGCTCGCGCATCGCGTCGAATTCCGCGCGATGCAGCCGTTCAGGATCGGCGGCGTGCGCCTCGGCCCGCCGCAGGGCCTCGATCTTCAAGTCGTAGCGGCCGTATTGCAGCTCGCGGCCGCCGATGTCACGCCGCGCGTCAGCCATGCAGCACGCCCGCTCGAGGCCGGAAGCACTCGGCTGCAAAGCGCCGCCAATCGGTCAAATTCGCTGGCAACACGCTGCCGCCCATGGGATAAGATTTCGGCAGGGAGCGTACCATGAACGGCCGGGGGAATGCAGCGTGTCGTCCGCGCTGATGCGACTGCGCCGTGCCCGCGACAGGATGCGCCAGCATGGAATTTCCTGGCTCATCCGGCGCGGGGTGCGCGAGCTGCGCTTTCCCAGAACCGGCGTCGGCCGCCCCGTGTCGCGATTGCTGGCGGCGACGTCGAGCGGGCTCCTGCATCTCGCCGCCTTGCCCGGGTTGTGGCTGCGGTTCGTATCGCCGCTGCGACGCTCGCTGGTGTTCTTCTACGATCTGGACGTCGCGCCCGTGACCTTCGACTTCGTCGGCTGCGCCGTGGCCGCCGAGGCGGCGCGCCGCGATGCGGGGCTCGAGGCGATGCACGTCGTCATCGTGCCCGGCCGGGCGAACGGCTTCCGCACCGAGACCTCGGATTTCGACGCAACCGTCGATCCGGAAAGCCAGCGCCAGCGCCTGCGCCACATCGTGATCGGCAGCCTCGGGCTGCTGCCGGCGTGTCGCGGCTACACGATCTGCCCGTCGCGCGGCATGGCGCTGCTGTACTGGCTGCTGCTCGTGCGCCACGCCTACCCGCGCGGCTATGCGCCCTGGTTTCCGCGCGTTCCGTCCAAGCGCCCGGCCCTTCTTCCCGCCGACCGCCGCGCGGCGACACTGCCACAGATCGTCGTTCCCCCCTATGCGCTGTCCGCGGCGGAACGCTGGCTGGCGCCGCGGACCCGCGGGCGCAAGCCGGTCGTCATCACGATCCGCGACCAGCGCTTCCGGCCCGAGCGCAACAGCAACCGCGCGTCCTGGCTCGCCTTCGCGGAGCGCCTCGACACGAATGTCTACGCGCCGATCTTCGTGCTCGACACCAGCCAGTACCTGCAGGACGCGGGCGGGCGCTACGAGCGCTTCCCCGTGTTCCATGTCGGCGCGCACGACACCGCGCAGCGCGCGGCGCTGTACCAGCTCGCCCACCTGAACCTGTGCATCGTGCACGGCCCGACCGAGCTGATGTGGTTCAACCGGCAATGCCGCTACGCGATCTTCATGCCGCTGGAGACCGGACCGGAGACATCGCGCGCGTATCTGACGGAGCAGGGCTTCGCCGTGGACGAGCAGCCGCCCTTCTGCGCCCCGCACCAGCGCTGGATCTGGGCACCCGATACGCTCGACAACATCGAGCGGGCCTTCCAGGAGATGTGCCGGATTCTTGAAGAGCCCGACGCAACGATGCCGGCGACGCACGCGGCGCCTCGGCCCGGAGTCGCGGTCGGACCGTGACGTCCAGCGAGCTTCGCGCATCCGAACAGGCGGCCGACCGTATCAGCCCGATCAGCGCCGGCAGCGGCGCCGAGGCCGAGCGCCTGCGGCGCTTTCTTGCGCCCTGGCTCGAGCACCGGCCGGTGCTGGCCGTCGACCGTCCGTTGTCGCCCGAATCCCTAGCCATCGTCTGCCAGGAGGCGCGGATCGCCGGGCTCGTCCTTCCCGACATCGGTCAACCCGTTCCGGCGCTCGATCCGGCGCGGCACGGTCACTTCCATGATCCTCCCTATGATTGGTCGCTGCCGCGTCGGGCGAGCCGCATGGTCGCGTTCTGGGGACCGCGACGGCGCATTACCGCCGCCATGCTGCGGACGGCGCGTCGGGCGGGCATACAGCGCATCGCCTATGTGAGCCCGACCGGCCCGCGCGTCGAATCGACCATGCGGATGCTAGGCGCCCGCGCCGGCGAGCGCGCATACCTCGAGCTCGCGCGGCAACTGCCGCTGGTCGAGATCTGCGTCGGCCGGCCGGCCTTGCGGCGGTTCCGGGCGTGGCTGGCAGCCGCGCCGCCGCGCCGCCTTCGGCGCCCTACGCCGCGTGTCGTCCTGGTCAACCATTCCCTCTCCATGGGCGGGACGGAACGGCAGCTGGTGAACACCGCCGCCGCGCTGCGGCGACACGGCCTCGCCGACATCACGCTGGTCTGCGAACGCCGGCGGGACTATGGCCTGCGCGATCCGTTCGGCGCCGCGCTGCAGGCGATGGCGGTACCGATCGTCGAGATTCCCGACACGGTCGACGCCGATCAAGCCGCGCCGTGGGCCGGCCGTCGCCACGCCGGGCGCGGACTGCCGGCGGCGCTGGTCGACGATGCGCTGTTCTATGCGGCGCTGTTCGAGCGCCTCCGCCCCGACGTGGTGCATGCCTGGCAGGACGCCAGCAACGTCAAGGCCGGTCTCGGCGCGGTGCTTGCCGGCGTGCCGAGCGTCGTTCTGTCGCTGCGCAATCTGCGGCCGACGCGATTCGACCACGGTACGTCGTGGATGTGGCCGGGCTATCGCGCCTTGTCGGAACGCACGAACGTGGCGATCCTCGCCAACAGCGCGGCGGGCGCCCGCGACTATGCGGCGTGGCTCGGCCTTTCTGCCGGCCGGATCGCTGTCGTTCCGAATGCCGTCGAGTCGCGGCACTGGCAGCGCCGCGACGATCCCGCCGTGGCTGAATTCCGCCGGCGCCATGATTTGCGCGACGGGCCCGTCGTCGGCTCGATCTTCCGTTTCTATCCCGAGAAGGATCCGCTGCTGTGGCTCAGCGCCGCGGCCCTCGTGGCCGCGCGCCGCCCGGACGTGCAATTCGTGCTCGTCGGCGAGGGACCGATGCGGTCGCGCATGGAAGCCGAGGCGATCCGGCTTCGCCTAACGGACCGGCTGCACCTGGTCGGCGAGATCGACGATCCGGGCGTCGCCCTCGCTTCGATGGACGTGTTCGCGCTGGCCTCCGTCCTCGAAGGGCTGCCGAACGTCGTACTGGAGGCCCAGGCCGCCGGCGTGCCCGTCGTCGCGACGGATGCGGGCGGCATGGCCGAAGCGCTCGATCCCGGGCGTACCGGGCTTGTCGTCGCGCGCGATCCCGAAGCGCTCGCGACCGGCATGCTGCGCGCGCTCGAGGACGCGATCTGGGCCGCGGCGGCGCGCGACGCCGGCCCGAAATTCGTCGCCGCGCATTTTGGTCCCGCTCGCATGCTCGCAGGCTTGCTGCCGTGCTACGCGGGCGACGATGCATGACCGGCGCGCGCGAGTACCTGCGCGGCATCCGCCGTGCCGAACTGGCCTCTCTCGCGCCGCTGCTGCCGGACGGCGATCTGCGCGTGCTCGAGATCGGCGGCAGCGACGGGTTCCAGGCCGCCGAGCTGGCGCGGCGCTACGGCTGGGTCGCTTCCGTCGACGTCGCGGGCTCCGCGCGGCACGGGCCGAGGCTCTATCCGGTCGCGATCTTCGACGGCCTGCGTCTGCCTTTCGCCGATACGAGCTTCGACGTCGTGTTCACCTCGCACGTGCTCGAGCACGTGGCGGACATCGCGCGCCTCCAGGCCGAGATCCGCCGCGTCATGACCGGACAGGGTTGCGCGGTCCATGTGCTGCCGTCGGCGACCTGGCGGCTCTGGACGATGCTGACCCACTACGCGACATTGCCGCGGCGCTTCCTGCGCCGGCTGCTGCGCGGCGCCGCCGACCGCCCCGCCGGCGAGCGGCGGCCCCGGCTCGGCGACCGCGTGCTCGCCGCCGCCGTG
>CAZLBB010000031.1:0-46855 GCA_964557415.1 uncultured Rhodospirillaceae bacterium | reverse complement strand
CGCCGCCGTCGGGCGTGGTGATCGAGCGCCGGCAGGTCGAGGAGACGCAAGCGTTCAAGCAGTCGGCCTGCCGCGGCCGGCCGAACGGGTACTACTGCGGCACCGGCACGAACCGGCAGCTGCTCTACCAGTGCGTCGACGGGCAGATCGCGAACGAGCTGGCGTGCCCGGGCGGATGCGATCCCGCGACGCTGTCCTGCAGGCAGGAATTCGGCGTCAAGGGGATCGATCCGCCGAAGCCGCAGTAGCGCACGTCAGCGGGCGCTCGGCGCGCGTCGATCCGCGCGCCGAACCTTGGGCTGGGCGACCGGATCAGCGGGCGCCTTGCAGCCGCAGCCAGTCGGCGTCAAGGCAATTGCCGGCCCGGCGCGCCGTCGTGCGCCGTGTCAGCCAATTCCAGACCTGCCGCGCCAGGCACTCGATCGCGTGGGCTCGCAGGCGGTGCGCGCTGCGCACATGCGCTTCGATCACCTCGGGGCTTACCTCGGCCGGCAGGCGGACCGTGCCGGCGCGATTGGTGCCGGTCGGGCTCAGGGAAAGGAAAATGCGATCGCTCATGGTCAGTCTCCTGGGGCAACGGCCCGGGATAGGGCTTGCCCGTTGCCGAGGATATTAACTCGTGCCTGTTGACCGATAATCCGTCACCGTGTCACAACATTCATGAAATGAAATCACGAAACACAGATGCGCACGCGCAACGCCCCGGGTGGGTCGGCCGGGACGTGCCCGGCGCGCGCGCCTCAGACCTTGGCCGAAACGGGCGGCGCGCCGACGGCGCGGTGCTTGCGGCCGGTCGCGAAGCGCCAGAAAGCGCGCAGCAGGTCGGCGACCGCCGCGGCGCGCATACGCTGCGCAGCGCGGACATAGGCGTCGATCTCCTGCTGGGTCGGACGCGTCACCGCAAGCGGCAGTTCCGGCGCCAAGGTAACGGGATTGTTGCGTTGCGACATACAGGAATATCAATGGATATCAGATGTATAGATCCACTTCGTTCCTCCCTGCCGCCAAGACTATTTCGCATATGCGAGATAGACAATAGAATTGCGCGGCACAAATCCCATGACCGGCGTTCACAGGTGTCGATGCGATGAGCTTTGCCGGCGACATCGAGGTCTTTGTCCGCGTGGTCGAAGCTGGCAGCTTCACCGCGGCGGCCAAGGCGCTGGGCATGACGCCTTCGGCCATCAGCAAGCTGGTCGCGCGGCTGGAGGACCGGCTCGGCGCGCGGCTCTTCCGCC
This sequence comes from uncultured Rhodospirillaceae bacterium, assembly GCA_964557415.1. Lineage (GTDB taxonomy): Bacteria > Pseudomonadota > Alphaproteobacteria > JAEULC01 > JAEULC01 > JAEULC01. Next base: position 45,617 of record CAZLBB010000031.1, on the reverse strand, counting down.
GCACCACGCGGCGGCTCAGCCTGACGCAGGAGGGCGAGGCCTTCTATCGCCACGGGGCGCGCATCGCCGCCGACATCGCCGAGGCCGAGCGCGCGGTCAGCGAACTCGGCCGCGTCGCGCGCGGCACGCTGCGCGTCAATGCCGCGGTCAATTTCGGCCATCACCAGATCGAGCCGCTCCTGGGTGCGTTCCTCGCGCGCTATCCCGAGATGCGCATCGACCTGACCTTGAGCGACAGCTACGTGAACCTAGTCGAGGAGGAAGTCGACGTCGCGATCCGCGCCGGGCACCTGGCGGATTCGTCGCTGGTCGCGCGCAAGCTGTGCGAGTTCGGCCGCGCCATCGTCGCCACGCCCGGGTATCTCGAGAGACGCGGCACGCCGCGGACGCCCGAGGATCTCGTGCAGCACAACTGCATCATGTTCGGCAGCCAGCAACCGCATCTGAACAACTGGCCCTTCCGCGATCCCGCCAACGGGGCCGGCGCTGCGCGGCGCGTGCCTGTGCGCGGCAACGTGACGGCGAACAACGGCGAGACGGTCGTGCAGCTGGCGCTCAACGGCATCGGCATCGCGCGGCTGGCCGAGTTCGCCTGCGGCCCCGCCATCCGCGACGGGCGGCTGGTGTCGCTGCTCAAGGACAGCCACGCGCCCGAGCGCATGCCGATCAGCGCCGTCTACCTGCCGCCCAAGGGCACCCAGCCCAAGGTCCGCGCCTTCGTCGATTTCCTGTTGGAGAGGTTCCAGCCGACGCCGCCGTGGGAGGCGTGAGCCGCCCGATCGACGGCTTAGAAAAATTTGCCGCGGGGCTGACGAGACATCATTTGTCGCCGGCCACGGGCAATCCCAAGATCGATTGAGACAAAGCGCGGAGATTCACGCCGAACAGCGCGCGAATTGCCCCGCAACGTTGCAACAGATTCGGGAGAGTCCCATGGACGGCGAATTTGCTCTTCATCTCGACGCGATCCAGGCGCCGCTGAACTACCTGTCGCCAATGGCGGAGAAGCCCTATTCCTACGCCTACGAGCCGCCGCCGGGGCGGCCGCAGCGCTCGGGGCAGTACGCCGAGCAGACGGTGACGATCCGCAACGGGCGCAGACTGGCCGACGCGCTGTCGCTCGACCGCGAGGGCTTCGCGCTGCGGGGGCACGCGACGCAGGTCGCCGATTTCTACGACGCGGAAGAGGTCCGCCGCGTCTACTTCGCCGAGGTCGAACGGCTGGTGCTCGCGGAGACCGGCGCCAAGCGCGTGGTGGTGTTCGACCACAACCTGCGCAACGCCGCCCTGGCGCAGAAGGGCGTGAAGGGACTGAAGGAGCCGGTCGGGCGCATCCACAACGACTTCACCGCCAAGTCCGGACCGGAGCGCGCGCGCAGCGAACTGGGCGTGGACGCCGATCGATGGCTGGCCGGCCGCTTCGCGCTTGTCAACGTGTGGCGGCCGATCGTGGGGCCGGTCGAGGACTGGCCGCTGGCGCTGGCCGACGCATCGAGCATCGCCGACAAGGACTGGGTCGCGACCGACCTGATCTATCCCGACCGCGTCGGCGAGATCTACGCCGTCACCTGGAACCCCGATCACCGCTGGTTCTATTTCCCGCGCATGCGGCGCGACGAGGCAATCCTGATCAAGGTCTACGACTCCGACACGACCCGCGCGCGCTTCAGCGCGCATACGGCATTCCACGTGCCGTCGGCGTCGGCGAGCGCAGCGCCGCGCCAGAGCATCGAGGTGCGGACGATCGCCCTGTTCGGCTGATCGCCATCGGTTGGTGCGCGCGATACCGGTGCGCCCGCCGCGGCGCACCGGCGCCGGCGCCCAGGTATTTCCCTCGCCGGCGGGAACTGGCCTAGACTGGCGATCGCCAAGGGCCGGCTTTCGCGGCTGCGCGGCCGGCCTCAACTCGTCCATACGGGGAGGACCAGCATGGCCGTCGCACGCGTGACCAAGATCACCGCATCGTCCGCCAACAGCTTCCAGGACGCGATCAAGACGGGACTTGCCCGCGCCGCCAAGACGGTGCGCGGCATTACCGGGCTCGAAGTCGTCTCGGAGAAGGCCAAGGTCGAGAAAGGCAAGATCGTCGAATACCGCGTGACAATGGAGCTGACCTTCATCCTGGAAGGATAGGCCGGCGCCGACTTGGCGCGGACGCTTCGACAAGCCGGCGGCGGCGCACAATAATGGCCCTCATGGTGTGACGGAGCCTCGAGGACCATGCGCCGCGATGACCGCTTACCGGGAACTTGAAACGCGCTTCCGCCGCGTCAACGCGCTGGGCGAGGCCGCCGGCGTCCTGAGCTGGGACATGTCGGTGATGATGCCGCCCGGCGGCGCCGAAGCGCGCGCCGAGCAGCTCGCGGCGCTGAAGGTGACGGCGCACGCGCTGATGACCGATCCGCAGATCGGCGAGCTGTTGGACCGCGCGCGCGGCGAGGACGGCCACGACGCTTGGCGCCAGGCGAACTTGCGCGAGATGCGCCGGGCATGGCTGCACGCCAACGCCGTGCCGTCGGACTTGGTCGAGGCGCTGTCCAGGGCCTGCTCGACCTGCGAGATGGTCTGGCGCAAGGCGCGGCCGGCGTCGAACTACGCGCTCGTCCTGCCGAGCTTCAGGGAAGTGCTGACGCTGGTCCGCCGCAAGGCCGAGGCGAAGGCGGCAGCGCTCGACCTGTCGCTCTACGACGCGCTGCTGGACCAGTACGAGCCGGGCGGGCGCTCGGGCCGCATCGACGAGATGTTCGACGCGCTGGCGGCGTTCCTGCCGCCATTCCTGAGGCGGGCCCTGGAGGCGCAGGCGCTGAGGCCCCAGCCGCGGCCGCTTCCTGGACCGTTCCCGGCGGACAGGCAGCGCGCGCTCGGCCGGCGCCTGATGCAGGCGGTCGGCTTCGACTTCGCGCACGGGCGGCTGGACGAGAGCGCGCACCCGTTCACCGGCGGCGTGCCGGACGACGTGCGCATCACGACGCGCTACGACGAGGCCGACTTCACGCGCGGACTGATGGGCGTGCTGCACGAAACCGGGCATGCGCTGTACGAGCGCGGCCTGCCGCCCGCCTGGCGGCTGCAGCCGGTGGGCGAGGCGCGCGGCATGGTGCTGCACGAGTCGCAGTCGCTGCTGATGGAGATGCAGGCCTGTCGCAGCCGGGCCTTCGTCGACTACGCCGCACCGCTGATGCGCGAGGCCTTTGGCGGCGCGGGCCCCGCCTGGGATCCGGAGAACATCCATCGCCTCTACACCCGCGTCGCGCCCGACTTCATCCGCGTCGACGCGGACGAGGTGACCTATCCCGCGCACGTCATCCTGCGCTACCGCCTGGAGAAGGCGATGATCGCGGGCGAGCTCGACCCCGCGGACCTGCCGGGCGCGTGGAACGAGGGGATGAAGGCGCTGCTCGGCATCGTGCCGCGCGACGACCGGCAGGGCTGCCTGCAGGACATCCACTGGTACGACGGCGCCTGGGGCTATTTTCCGACCTACACGCTGGGCGCGCTCGCCGCCGCGCAGCTCTTCGCCGCGGCGAAGCGCGCGAACCCGGACATCGTGCCCGGCATCAGGCGCGGCGATTTCGGCCCGCTGCTGACCTGGCTCAAGGAGAACGTGCACAGCAAGGCGTCGCTCATGACGTCGGACGAGGTGATGGCCGCCGCTACCGGCGAAAAACTGTCCGACGCGGCCTTCCGCGCCCATCTCAAGGCTCGCTACCTCGACGGGGACGGCTGAGAAGGGACAAGATCAACCACAAAGACACAGAGGCACAGAGAAGAAAGAAGAGAGAAAATCTCTTGGCGTCCGAAGGCCGCACAGAATCCTCTCCTTTCTTCCCTTCGTGTCTTCGTGTTTCATTTTTCGATAACCAACCACGAAGGCACGAAGATAGGAAAGTAGGAAGGCCTGATGGCGCGGCTACGCCGCGCGGAAGAGCAACCTCTCTTTGTTTTCTCTCTGTGCCTCTGTGTGAATCTTTTCTATGCGACCACGCCGAGTTGCCGCAGCCGCGCGATCTCGGCTGTCTCCATGCCCAGCACCTCGCTCAAGACCTCGTCGGTATGCTGGCCGAGCATGGGGGGGGCGGCGGGCTCGCGTACGGGGGTGCGGGACAGGTTCAAGGGCGAGCCCATCAGCCTGACGCTGCCGGCGAGCTTGTGCGGCACCTCGCGCACCATGCGGCGCGCCGCGGCTTCGGGCGAGGCGAGCGCCTCCTTGACGTTGCGCACGGCGCCGCCGGGAACGCCGGCGGCCAGCATGCGCTCGATCCACCAGCTGCGCTTCTTCTTCTTCATCACGGCGGCGATGACCGGCAGCAGGGCGTCGCGGTTCTGGCTGCGCACGGGATTGCTGACGAAGCGCGGGTCGGTCGCGAGCTCGGGCTTCTCCAGTACGTCGATGCAGAACTTGCGGAACTGGCCGTCGTTGCCGACCGCGACCACGACGTCGCCATCGGACGCGGCGAAGGTCTGGTAGGGCGCGATGTCGGCATGCGCATTGCCGTAGCGCTTCGGCACGGCGTCGAGGCAGAGCGCCGAGGACGCGACGTTGGCGAGGTTCGCCATGGTGCAGTCGATCAGCGCCAGGTCGATATGCTGGCCGCTTCCGGTCGCGTTGCGGGCGATGAGCGCGGCGAGGATGGCGGTGGCGGCGTATTGCCCGGTCATGATGTCGGCAAGCGCGACGCCGACCTTGAGCGCCGGCCCGTCGGGCTCGCCCGTGATCGACATCAGGCCGGATTCGCCCTGGATCACGACGTCGTAGCCCGCGCGCGCGGCGTTCGGACCGGTGCGGCCGTATCCCGAGATCGAGCAATAGACCAGGCGCGGGTTGAGCCCGGCGATGCTGTCATAGTCGAGGCCGAACTTCGCGAGGCCGCCGAACTTGAAGTTCTCGACCAGCACGTCGCTCTGCCCGGCCAGGCGCCGCGCGACGGCAGCGCCCTCGGGCTTGGCGAGGTCGACCGCGACGCCGCGCTTGTTGCGGTTGGCCGAGAGGTAATATGTGCTTTCCTGGCCGGCGATGCGCTTGCCCCAGCTGCGGGTATCATCGCCACTGCCGGGCGGTTCGAGCTTGATCACGTCGGCGCCGAGGTCGGCCAGGATCATGGCGCACCACGGGCCCGCCAGAACGCGCGACAGGTCGAGCACGCGCAGGCCCTTGAGCGGCGGACCGGCGCTGTCGGATCGGGTCGCTTGCCTCTGTTCGGTCATGCGCGGCTGTCTCCCCTCAGGCAGGCCAGGGTTATCGCGCACCGCGCGGGGTTACGGCAAGATCGGACGCGGGACGAACGTGGGTTCGCGAGGGGAGCATGGCGAAGAAGATCAGGAAGCGGAACGGCAAGAACGGCGGCGCGCTGGAGCCGCTGCAGATCCGCATGCTGCAGATCCAGCAGGCCTATCGCCGCGACAGAAGACGCGCCATCCTCGTGTTCGAGGGCACGGACGCCGCCGGCAAGGGCGGCGCGATCAAGCGCCTGACCGAGAAGCTCGATCCGCGCGGCTTCAAGGTCTGGCCGGTCGGCCCGCCGACGCCGGAGGAGCAGGGGCGGCACTACCTCTATCGCTTCTGGATGCACCTGCCCGCGCCAGGCGAGATCGCGATATTCGACCGCTCGTGGTACGGCCGCGTGCTGGTGGAGAAGGTCGAGAAGCTGTCGCCCAAGGCGGCCTGCGCGCGCGCCTATGACGAGATCAACGCGTTCGAGCGCATGCTGACCGACGACGGCGCGCGCGTGGTCAAGCTGTTCCTCGAGATCGACCGACAGGAGCAGCTCGAGCGCTTCCGCGAGCGCGCGCTGGTGCCGTACAAGCGCTGGAAGCTGAACGAGGCCGACATCCGCGCCCACGGCTTGTGGAACGAGTACCGCAAGGCACAGCACGAGATGCTGCGCCGGACCTCGACCCGGGCCGCGCCCTGGCACGCCATTGGCGCCAACGACAAGACCCGCGCCCGCATCGAGACGCTGCGCATCGTGACCGACGCGTTAGCCAAGGGCGTGGAACTCGCCTCGCCCGAACTCGACCCGCGCTTGCGCGCGGGGTTCGAGAAGCTGCTGGGCGAGAAGCTGGAAGGATAGCGCGCCCAGGCGCGGGCCGATCCGCGCGCCCGATTTGAATCTGGCGGCCGGATCAACGGCCGCCTAGGGCTTCAGCTTGTAGCCGCTGGCCAGCAGACGGTGCGCAGCCACGGCGAGCGCGACGTTCATCGCCAGCATCACGGCGATGCCGGCCACGAGCGATCCGTCGGCATGGCCGGTGAAGCCGTAGCGGAACCCGTCGATCATGTAGAAGAACGGGTTCAGGTGCGCGACCGTGAGCCAGGGCTCGGGCAGGCGCTCGCTCGAATAGAACGTACCGGAAAGGAACGCCAGCGGCGTGACGACGAAGTTGGTCACGGCGGCGAGGTGATCGAACTTCTCGGACCACAGTCCGCCGAGCACGCCGATCAGCGCCAGCATCAGCGACGCGGCCACGCCGTGGAACAGCGCGAAGCCGGGGCTGTGCAGGCGAAGCTCGACGAAGGGAAGCATCGCGAGCGTGACCGCGGAGCCGACGACCAGCCCGCGCGTCAATCCGCCGAGCGCCAGGGCGGCGGCTTGCTCGCCCGGGCTCAAGGGGGGCATCAAAAAATCGACGATGCTGCCCTGGACCTTGGCGATCACCAGCGAGGACGACGTGTTGGCGAAGGCGTTCTGGGTCATCGCCATCACGATCAGGCCCGGCGCCAGGAACTGCACGTAGGGCACCCCGGCGACCGCCTGGCTGCCGCCGCCGAGCGCCAGAGCGAACACGGCGAGGAACAGCAGCGTGGTGACGACCGGCGCGGCGATGGTCTGTGTCGCCACGTTCCAGAAGCGACGCACCTCCTTCAGGTAGAGGGTCCACAGGCCTAGCCAGTTGACGGCCCCGTAGCGGCGCGGTTGCGGCGGCATGGGCGGGTACTCCGGGTCGCAGCAGCGCGCTCTTAGGCCAAGCCGTGGCGAACGGCAAGCGGCCGTGGCATCGTTGCCGGCATGGAACGCATGCGCAAACGCCGCGCCGCGCCGAGGCCGCTGACGCCCGAGCGGCTGGAGAAGGTGGCGCTGCACTATCTCGAGCGCTTCGCCAGCTCGGCCGAGAACCTGCGCCGCGTGCTGATGCGCAAGGTGGAACGCACGGCGCGCGCGGTCGAGCGCGCCGGCGGCGAGGCGGACCGCGCCGAGCCGGCACGCTGGGTCGACGCCCTGGTCGCGCGCTACGTTGCGAGCGGCCTCATCGACGACCGCGCCTATGCCGAGGCGGCCTCGGCCAGCCTGCGCCGCCAGGGACGCTCGGCGCGCGCGATCCGGCAGAAGCTCAAGGCCAAGGGCATCGGCCGGGGCGCAGCCGAGGCGGCGCTGGAAGAAGCTGGCGGCGCCGGCGAAGCGGCTGAGTTCCGCGCCGCCGTGTCCCTGGCCCGGCGGCGGCGCCTCGGGCCCTTCGGGCCCGCGCAAGGCCGTCGCGAGCGCCGCGCCCGCGACCTTGCCTCTCTCGCCCGCGCCGGCTTCGGCTACGACACGGCACGCCGGGTGATCGATGCGAGCGAAGGCGAGCTCGGCGAGATGTGAGCGGCTGCTCCTGGCGCCACCGCCATCGCGCGTGTAGCATCCTCCGACCGTCGGAAGCTGAACCGGGGGCGCAGCATGCAGCGGATTCTCAATTTTCTGTCGGGGTTCGTCGGGCTCCTGTGCCGGCTGTTCGGCGTGACGCCGGAAAGCATCAAGGCGGAGAAGGATCGCAATCCCTCGGCCGCGCGGCCGGAATAGGGCGGGACAGGCGCATGGTTCGACGGATAACGACGGCGGCGCTGGCCGGCGCCGCGCTGGCGATGCTGGCAGTGCCCGCGCTTGCGGACGCCATCGACGGCGACTGGTGCAGCCCGGACGAGAAGCAGTACATGGAGATCCACGGGCCGGAGATCCTGACGCCCGGCGGCAACAAGGCGCGCGGGAACTACACGCGCCACAGTTTCAACTACGTGGTGCCGGCGGCGGAAAAGGGCGCCGGGCAGACCATCAACATGCTGCTGCTGAACGAGGAACAGGTGCAGCTGTTCCAGCCCAACGGCGCGCCGGGCGACATCTGGCACCGCTGCAAGCAGCGGCCGATCTCCTGAACCGCTTGACGATCCTGAACGGCGAGCCTTGACCGGACGCGCCCGACGCCCTACTTTCTGCGCCATGACGCAATCGCCGCAGACCCTGGCTCTTCGACTTACCCGACTGTGCCGCTAGGCACAGGGGTTGGCCGCGCCTTTCCCTAGAAGGCGGCCGCAAGTCGAAACCACCGGTCAGCGTTGCGTGTCATGAACCCCCGAACTTCCCTTCCGACCCGTTGTTATCGCCGTTCCCCGCCGCGTTTGCGCGCGCTGCTGCTGATCTCGCTGCGACTTAGCCCCGGCCGTCGGCGCCGCTGAGGCACCACCGTCGGCCCGACGGGCGCCATAACGGCGCCGCCCAATTCCTTCTCCCGCGGAGAGGGGTCGCCAACCGCAGCAGCGAGTGAATTTCCATGTCCATGATCCAAACTCCATCCGAAAAGTACTCAGCCTTCCAGCCGATCGACCTCCCCGACCGACGATGGCCGGGCCGGGCCATTGCCCAGCCGCCGGTCTGGTGCAGCGTCGACCTGCGCGACGGCAACCAGGCGCTGGTCGAGCCGATGGATTCCGAGCGCAAGACCCGCATGTTCGACACGCTGGTAAAGCTCGGGTTCAAGGAGATCGAGGTAGGCTTCCCGGCCGCCTCGCAGACCGATTTCGACTTCGTCCGCCTGCTGATCGAAAAGGACATGATCCCGGCGGACGTGACCATCCAGGTCCTGACGCAGGCGCGCGACGAATTGATCGACCGCACCTACGATGCGCTCAAGGGCGCGCGCCGCGCCATCGTGCATCTCTACAACTCGACCTCGACGCTGCAGCGCCGGGTCGTGTTCGGCTTCGACCGCCAGGGCATCGTCGACATCGCCGTCAGGGGCGCCGAGCGCGTGCGCCGCAACGCCGCGCGCATGAACGGCACGGAGATCGTCTACCAGTACTCGCCCGAAAGCTTCACCGGGACCGAGCTCGACTTCGCACGCGACATCTGCGCGGCGGTGACCGAGGTATGGCGGCCGACGCCCGAGAAGAAGATCATCATCAACCTGCCGGCGACAGTGGAGATGGCGACGCCGAACGTCTATGCCGACCAGATCGAGTGGTGCCATCGCCGCTTCAAGCAGCGCGACTGCTTCGTCTTGAGCCTGCATCCGCACAACGACCGCGGCACTGGTGTCGCCGCGGCCGAGCTCGGCGTCATGGCTGGGGCGGACCGCATCGAGGGCACGCTGTTCGGCAACGGCGAGCGCACGGGCAATGTCTGCGTCGTGACCCTGGCGCTCAACCTCTACAGCCAGGGCGTCGATCCCGGCCTCGACTTCTCCGACATCGACCAGGTGCGCCGCACGGTCGAATACTGCAACCAGATCCCGGTGCATCCGCGCCATCCCTATGGCGGCGACCTGGTGTTCACGGCCTTCTCCGGGTCGCACCAGGATGCGATCAAGAAAGGCTTCGACGCGATGAAGCGCAGCAACAGCCGCGCCTGGGAAGTGCCGTACCTGCCGATCGACCCGGCCGATCTCGGGCGCGACTACGAGGCGATCATCCGCATCAACAGCCAAAGCGGCAAAGGCGGCATCGCCTATGTGCTGAAGACCGACTACGGGCTCGAGCTGCCGCGCCGCCTGCAAATCGAGTTCAGCCGCGTGGTGCAGGAGGTCGCCGACCGCACCGGCAAGGAGATCAGACCCGAGACGATCTGGGCCGCGTTCAAGGAGGCGTACCTCGAGCGCGAGACGCCGCTCCGGTTCGTCGAGCACAAGACCTGGCCGGGACCGGGGCAAGGCGCGGCCGAGCGCCGCATCGAGGCCGAGATCGTCGAGCGCGGGCGCCCGCGGCGGATCGAAGGTCGGGGCAACGGGCCGATCGCTGCCTATGTCGACGCGCTGACGCGCCATGCCGGCGCCGCCATCCGCGTGCGCGACTACCACGAGCACGCGGTCGGCGCCGGCGCCGACGCCACGGCGGTCGCCTATATCGAGGCGGAGACGGAGGACGGCCGCACGGTCTGGGGCGTCGGCATGGACCCGAACATCGTGACGGCGTCGCTCAAGGGCGTCACAGCGGCGGCGAACCGGGCCCTGGAAGGCCCGGTGTCCCAGGGGTAGCCGAAAGCCGGCCGGGCGACTACAGTATTCTCATGACGGACAGCCTGACGCCGCTGATCGGGGCGCTGTTGGCCATGTCTGCCGTATGGGGGCTGTGGCACCTGGCCGGCAGCAACCGCTCGCGCCATCCCGACGTCGCCAATCCCGAGGTCGACCGCGTGCGTTTCCGCATGCTGATGACGGTCGGCGTCGTTGTGGCGCTGGTCTTCGCCCTCGTTCTGTTCGGATAGGAACCCATGGCCGCTTCCAACGACGCCGCGCTCGACCTGCTCGGCGATCTGATCCGGCGCGCAAAGAAGGCCGGCGCCGATGCGGCTGACGCGGTGCTGGTGGACTCGGCCGCTCTCAGCCATGCGCGCAGGCTGGGCAAGCTCGAGAAGCTCGAGCGTGCCGAAAGCCGCGACCTGGGCCTGCGCGTGCTGATCGGGCGGCGCCAGGCGATCGTGTCGTCGACCGACACGGCGCCGAAGGCGCTGGACGAACTGGCGGCGCGCGCCGTTGCCATGGCGCGGGTGGTGCCGGAAGACCCGTTCTGCGGCCTGGCCGCGTCGGAGGAGCTGGCCAAGGGCGCCGCACCCGACCTGGACCTCAACGATCCGGCCGAGCCGCCGACCGAGCGCCTGATCGCGCTCGCCCAGGCCGCCGAAGACGGCGCCATGGCGGTCAAGGGCGTCACCAACAGCGAAGGCGCCGAGGCGGGATGGAGCCGCTCGTCGGTGGCGCTCGCAGCCAGCAACGGATTCGCCGGCGCCTATGTTGTGACGCGCCACAGCCTCAGCGTGTCGGTGCTGGCCGGCGAAGGCACGGCGATGGAGCGCGACTACGACTTCTGCTCGACCGTGCACGGCGGCGACATGGACGACGCGGCGACGCTGGGCAAGGCGGCGGGCGAACGCGCGGTCCGGCGGCTGAATCCGCGCAAGGTCAAGACAGCCGGCGTTCCGATCGTCTACGACCGGCGCGTCGCCGGCGGGCTGATCGGGCACATGGCGGGCGCCATCAACGGCGCCGCGATCGCCCGCGGCACCAGCTTCCTCAAGGACAAGCTGGGCCAGGCGGTGTTCGGACCGGGCATCACCATCGTCGACGACCCGCACCGGAGGCGCGGCCTGCGCTCGAAGCCGTTCGACGGCGAGGGCGTCGCCAACCGGCGCCGCGCCGTGGTCGAGAAGGGCGTGCTGACCACCTGGCTGCTCGACCTGCGTTCGGCGCGGCAGCTGAAGCTCCAGAGCACCGGCCACGCCGCGCGCGGCACCGGCGGCCCGCCCTCGCCCGCGCCGAGCAACCTCTATCTCGAGCCCGGCGACAGCACGCCGGACGCGCTGATGGCCGACATCAAGGCGGGCTTCCTCGTCACCGAGCTCCTGGGCATGGGTGTCAACGGCGTGACCGGCGACTACAGCCGCGGCGCCACCGGGTTCTGGATCGAGAACGGCCAGCGCGCCTACCCGGTCAGCGAAGTGACGATCGCCGGCAATCTCAAGGACATGTTCCGCACACTCAGCCCGGCGAACGACCTGCAGTTCCGCTACGGCACCGACGCGCCGACGGTGCGCATCGAAGGCATGACCGTGGCGGGGAAATAGCGGCGGCGACGGCTTCGGCAATCGGGCCGTCGCCGGGCGCGATCAGCCCTTGATGCCGGTGAACGCGATCCCGCGCGTGAAATGCTTTTGCCCGAGGAAATAGACGATCAGCACGGGCAGGCAGCTCATCGCCGTCAGCGCCATCAGCAGGTGCCAGTCGGTGAAGTACTGGTCCTTGATCGACGCCATCTCCACTTGGACCGTGCGCATCCTGGTCGAGCTCGTGATGATCAGCGGCCACAGGAAGGTGTTCCACACTTCGGTGAAGGTCAGCAACGCCACGCTCGCTACCGCCGGCCGCGCGAGCGGAAAATAGATGTGCAGGAAGATGCGAAACTCGTTGAGCCCGTCGAGCCGCGCCGCGTCGAGCAGATCGCGCGGCAGCATGCGGAAGTACTCGCGCATCAGCATGGTGCCGAAGGTGCTGGCCATCCACGGCACGATCATGCCGGCATAGCTGTCGACCAGTCCGCGGCCGCCCGCCCCTAGAAGATCGTTGCCGCCGGCGAGCGGTACGTGCTTGAACATGATGAACAGCGGGATCATCGTGATCTGCATCGGGATCATCACCGTCACCAGCACGGCCGCGTAGATCGCCTCCACGCCGCGGAATGGCAGCTTGGCGAAGGCGTAGCCGGCCAGCGAATCGGCGACGATGATGGAAACCGTGGCGACGACCGCCACGACCAGGCTGTTCCAGAAGCTGCGCCAGAAATTGTAGCGGTCCGCCGCCTCGGCGTAGTTCTCCCAGCGCAGGCTGGACGGCAGCAGCCGGGGCGGCCACGAGAACACCTCGCTGACGGGGGTCAGCGACGTCACCACCATCCACAGGAAGGGGAACAGCACGACCGCGATGAGCGCCACGATCACGATCTGGCGCAGCAGGAGGCCGCTCCAGCGTCCGAGCCGGATGCTGAGTGGTGGCGCGTTGCGGTGGCGGGGAGCGCTCACGTCGCCTCCTTCCGGCCCTGGCGGCCGGCGCGGATCAACAGCACCGAGAACACGCCGATCACGACCGCCAGCGTGAACGCCATGGCGGAGGCGTAGCCCATGCGCAGGAACTCGAAGGCGTTCCTGTAGGTCTCGATCACCACCGTGGTGGTCGCGTTCGCCGGTCCGCCGGTGGTCAGCACCAGCACCTGATCGAACGCCTGGAAGCCGACGATCGCCGTCATCAGGAGGATGAACAACGTCACCGGGCGCAGCAGCGGCCACGTGACGTCGCAGAAGCGCTGGATAGCGTTGCCGCCATCGACCTTGGCCGCCTCGTGCAGCTCCTGCGGGATCGCCTGCAGGCCGGCCAGATAGATCGTCGTCGTGTAGCCGATCGACTTCCAGATGCCGATCATGATCAGCGAAGGCATGGCCCAGGTGGTGCTGTCGAGCCACAGGATCTTCGCGATGCCGAGCTTCGAGAGCCCCCAGTTCACGATGCCGAACTGCGAGTTCAGGATGTAGGCCCAGATGACCGCGATCGAGACGAAGGACACGACCGCCGGCAGGAAGAACAAGGTACGAAAGAGGCCGCGGAAAAAGATCGTCGTGTTGAGCAAAAGGGCGACGCCGAGCCCAAGGAAGGTCGAAGGCACGGCGACGCCGACCGTGTAGACGATGGTGTTGAAGAGCGCCTGGCGGAACACCGGATCGCGGCTGAGCGCGAGATAGTTGGCCAGCCCGACCCATTTCGGCGCCTGGACCCCGGTGAAGTCGGTGAAGCTGATAAAGAGCGCCCCCAGCGACGGGATCACCCTCACGACGAGGAAGATCGCCATCACCGGGAGCGCGAACAGCAGCCCCGGGGGGACGCGGAAGCTGGGTCGGGCCGCGATCATCGTTCGGCGCTACTTCCGGGCGAGGACCTCGTTCGCCTGCGCCGCCGCCTGGTCGAGCGCCTCCTTCGCCGGTCTGCCCTGGATATAGACGGAGTCGAGCGCCTTGGTCAGGATGCTCGCGATCTCGGTCCAGCGCGGATGAGCCGGCAGCGGCCGGGCCTTGTCGGCCATCTTCAGATAGGTCGGAATCCAGGGATCGTTCTTCGCGTAGTCCGAGTCCGCGACCGTCTTGAGCGCCGGCAGCGTCTGGTCGACCTGATAGTATTTGAGGGCGATGTCCGGACGGGCGGCGATGAAGTTGATCAGCTTGACCGCCTCGGCCGGATGCTTGCTGTTCTTGGCCACGCCGATCATGTCGCCCGACAGCTCCACGTACTGCGCCTTGCGGCCGGGCACGAACGCGATCCCGACCTGGGGCTTGAGCTGCGGGAAGTTCTTCGCCAGGTCGCGCGTGACGATGTTCGAGACCAGCATCGCCACGCGTCCCTGCGCGTAGTCGACGTTGTCGATCTTGATTGCGCCGGCCATGTCCACCTTGTGGACGCGCAACAGGTCGGCCATGAACTGCGTGGCTTCGACGCCCGCCGCGCTGTTGAACACGGCCGTCTTGCCGTCGGCGCTGAACACCTCGCCCCCCGCGTTCCACAGGAACGTCAGCCAGACCTGGTTGGTCTTGTAGGGATGGTTGGTCGGCACCCAGAACCCGACCCGCTCGACGTTGCCGGCCGCGTCCTTCTTCACCAGCTTCTGCGCGTAGCTCCTCAGATCCTCCCAGGTGGCCGGCGGCTTGTCGAAACCGGCCTCCTTCAGGAAGTCGGCGCGATAGTAGAGCGGGCGCATGCGCAGCCCGATCGGCAGCGAGTAGATCTTCCCGTCCCACTGGCCGTTGGCGAGCGCGCTGGGCAGGAACGCCGACGCGTCGACCTTGCCGTCGAGCGGCGCCAGCACGCCGTTGGCAGCCCAGGGCGCGGTGTCCACGCTGTAGAAGCTGAACACGTCCGGCCCGTCGTTGCCGGCGATGCCGGTGAGGATCTTCTGCTGGTAGTTCGACCAGCTGAGGTTGGTCGCCTCGATCGTTATTCCGGGGTTCTCCTTCTGGAACTGGGGAATGATCGATTCCTTCATGTACTTGTCGAGACCGACACCGGTCATCCAGAGCCTGAGCTCCACCGCGCCGGCTTGCGGGATGGCACCGCCCAGGAGCCAGCCGGCGGCCATCGCGCCGATGGCCAGTCGTTTCCAATTGCGGGTCATGTCAGTGTCCTCCTCCGTTTTCGCTTGCCTGCCTCGTGATCGATTGCCCGACGCCGTAGACCTCCTCCTCGATCAGCGCGGAGCGGGCTGGTCCCTCGCCGATCCGATAGGTCGCCGCCAGGCGGTGGCGCGCATCCTCGGCGGCCTCCGGCGTGGCGGCATGCACGGTGAACAGCGGCTCGCCGCGAACAACGCGCTCGCCGTTCTTGCGATGCAGCACCAGGCCGACGCGATGGTCGAGCTTGTCGTCCTTCCGGAGGCGCCCGCCGCCGAGCGATATCGAAAGCTGCCCGGCGAGACGCGCGTCGAGATCGATCACCGATCCGTCGGCCGGCGACGGCGCATCGAGCCGGACCGGCGCGGCGGGCAGACGCTCGGGGTCCTCGACCGAGCGGCGGTCGCCGCCCTGGGCCTCGATCCAGTCGCAGAACGTCCGGTGCACCTGACCCGAATCGAGCGTCTTCTCAAGGAACGAACGACCGGCCGCGACGTCCGTTTCGCGCCCGACCAGATGCAGGATCTGCGCGCCCATCGAGACGATCTGGCCGCGGATGTCGCTGGGGCCGCCACCGCGCGTCAACTCGACCGCCTGGCGGATCTCCAGCGCCGGTCCGAGCGCGCGGCCGAGCGCGCCGTCATAGGCGATCAGGGGCACGGTGATCCGGCGGCCCATCGCGGTCGCCACCTCGGCCATCAGCCGCGCCAGCCGCGCGCCGTCCTCGCGCGACTTGAGCAGCCCGGCGCGGCCCCATTTGACGCTGATGTGGATGTTGGGCGCGCCGGTCGCCAGCTTCTTCGACAGGATGCTGCCGGCGATCAGGGTGATCGAGTCGATCGTCCCGGTGACGTCGCGGATGGCGTAGAGCCGGGCGTCCGCCGGCACCAGGTCCGGCCCGTGATTGGCCAGGGCACAGCCGACCTTGCGCGCGACCGCAACGAAGCGGTCGCGATCGAGCGCGGTCGTCATTCCCGGGATGGAGCCCACCTTGTCGATGATGCCGGACGAGACGCCGATCGCCGGCGCCGTCAGCTTGGTCATGGGCACGCCGACCGTCGCCAGCAGCGGCAGCAGGGTGAGGTCGATGCCGTCGCCGACGCCACCCGTCGTGTGCTGCTCGACGGCGCCCGGCACCGCGTCGCCAATGTCGTAGCGCCCGCCGCCCTCGAGCATGGCCGCGATCAACTCGCGCGTGTCGTCGCCGTGCATGCCGTTCAGCGTGATCGCCATGCACATGGCGGCGATCTGGTAGTCGGGGATGGAGCCGTCGACGGCGCCCTTGACGAAGGCGCGGATCTCCTCGCGGGTCAGCCGCTCGCCGTAGCGCTGCTTCTCGATCGTGAAGACGAATCCCATCGCTACCGGCCTCTCAAACCCCACGGAACTTCGGCTTGCGCTTGGCGTGGAACGCCTCCACTCCCTCGCGGAAATCCTCCGAATTGCGCAGCCGGCTATAGGCATGCCCCTCCAGCCCGATCGCCACGCTGAGCACGGCATCCTCGGTCTCGTTGAGAAGGCGCTTGGCCGTGCGCTGCGCCAGGGGAGAGAAGCCGCGCAGCTCGTCGACCAGCCGGTCGGTCACAGCCTCGAGCTCGCCGTCGGGAACGCATTCGGTGGCCACGCCCCACTCGTGCGCGGTGCGCCCGGCCAGGCGCCGGGAGCGCATCACCATGTCCTTGGTGCGCGTGATGCCGACGATCTTCTGCAGGCGCGCCGAACCGCCCGAGCCCGGGATCTGGCCCAGGCGCTGCTCGGGCAACGCGTACTGGCAGGTCTCGGAAGCGATGCGAAAGTCGCAGGCGAGCGATATCTCGAAGCCGACGCCGAAGCAGTAGCCGCGATTGGCGGCAATCACCGGCTTGGCGCAGCGCGCCGGCGCGGCGATGTTGAAGGCGAGGTCCGCGACGTGCTCGGGCGAGGCTTCGAGGAACCCCTTGATGTCGCCGCCGCTCGAGAAATGCTCGCCCTCCGCGCGGAGCACGATCACCCGCACCGACGAGTCGGCGTCGAGCGCCTCGAAGGCGATGCGAAGCTGGTCGCGCTGCGGCATCGAGATGACATTGAGCGGCGGGCGGCACAGCACGATGTCGGCACGTTCGCGCGCCGGATCGCGCTCGACGCGGAAGCCGTCCAGTTTCTCCGGAATGGCGGGGGTGATCGTATAGACGCTCGTCATGCGGTCGCTCTTGGGTCAAAGGCCATGGCTGAGGAGCCGCCCGTCGACGGCGTCGAACACGTGGACATGGTCGGGGGCACAGGAAACCGTCACTGCCGTGCCGACCGCGGGTGCGCCACGCGGCCCGACCACCATCACCACTGTCTGGTCGCCAAGCGCGACGTGCAGGTTGGTCTCGGTGCCGAGCGGCTCGGTCGCGACCACGCGGCCTTCGCCCGCGGCCGCGCCCGGCGACGGCCCAAGCTTCAGGTCGTGCGGGCGGATGCCGATCTCGGTCGCCTCGTTGCCGAGGAGACCCCGCACCCGGTCGGATACGGGCAGCGACAGCGAGCCGGCGCGCAGCGTGGCGCCGCCCCCGGCTCCCGGCACCGGCGTGGCTGGGAGTATGTTGATCGCGGGCGAGCCTACGAATTGCGCCACGAAGCGGTTGGCCGGGCGCGCGAAGATCGCCTCCGGCGCGTCGTACTGCATCACCTGCCCCTCGCTCATCACCGCGATCCGGTCGGCCATGGTCATGGCCTCCTTCTGGTCGTGCGTGACATAGAGCGTCGTGGTGGCGACGCGCTCCTGCAGCATCTTCAGCTCGATGCGCATGCGATTGCGCAGGGTGGCGTCGAGATTGCTGAGCGGCTCGTCCATCAGCAGCGCCTTCGGTCGCCGGACCAGGGCGCGACCGAGCGCCACGCGCTGCCGCTGGCCGCCGCTCAGCTCGGCGGGCGTGCGATCCAGGAGCGCGCCGATGTCGAGCAGCCGGACCGCCTCGGCGATCCGCGGCGCGATCTCGCTACGCGGCACGTCGCGGTATTTCAGCCCCATCTCGATGTTCTTGCGCACGGTCATGTGCGGGTAGAGCGCGTAGTTCTGGAAGACCATGGCGATGTCGCGGTCGCGGGGCGCGCGCCAGGTCACGTCCTCTCCGTCCAGCAGGATGCGACCGGTGCTCGGTTCCTCGAGCCCCGCCAGCATGCGCAGGCACGTGGTCTTGCCGCAGCCGGACGGCCCCAGAAGCGCGACGAACTCCTTGTCGCGGATCTCGAACGACACGCCCTTGACCACCTGCGTGCGTCCGAAGCTCTTCTCCACCGCCTCGAAGGCCACGGTCGCCATGACGCCCCCTTCCGTCCCGCCGTCCGCCGCCTAGCGGGCCCTGAACCGGGGTTCGCGCTTCTCCATGAACGCAGCCACGGCCTCCTCCTTGTCCTCGGTGGCGAAGCACAGGGTCGACAGCGCGATCTCATGCATCAGGCCGCCCTGCAGCGTATTCTTCGCCGCCGCCTTGATCAGCTCCTTGGCTGCCTCGATCGCGATCGGCGCACGGCGGGCGATCGACCGCGCCAGCGCTTCGGTCCTCGCCGCCAGCTCGGCGCGCGGCACGACGAATTCGACCAGGCCGATCCTGGCCGCCTCGGCGCCGCTGATGGTCTCGCCGGTCAGGACCAGGCGCATGGCCTGGCCCTCGCCCACCAGCCGCGCCAGGCGCTGCGTGCCGCCGGCGCCCGGGATCATGCCGAAGCGGATCTCGGTCAGCCCGATCACCGCGTCCTCGGCGGCGACGCGCAGGTCGGCCGCAAGGATCAGTTCGCCGCCGCCGCCGACGGCGTAGCCGTGGACCTGGGCGATGATCGGCTTGGGGAACGATTCCATCTCCTCGAACGACCGGCGGGCATGCAGCTTGTCGTAGCGCCAGCGGTCGACCGCGTTGGTTCCCTTCCAGTCGTTGATGTCGGCGCCGGCGCACAGGGCGCGGTCGCCCTCGCCCTTGATGATCACCACGCGCACGTCGCGGTCGACGCGGAACGTATCGAGGCAGGCAATGATATCCGCCTGCATCTGCTTGTTCATGGCATTCAGCTTCTTCGGGCGGTTGAGAACGATCCAGCCGACCGCGTCGTCTTTCAGAGCGTAGACCGTCTCCAACTCGAATGTCTTGATCATCTCGGTCCCCCGCTAGGCCTGAGCCAACAGTTCCTGCATCAACACCTTGCCCGCACTGGATCGCGGAATGCGCCGGACGAACACCACCTTGCGCACGCGCCGCTGCGGCGCGACGCGCTCGCGGACATAGGCGATCAGGTCGTCGGCAGCGGGCGGCGGCTGACGGCGCGCGACCACGAAGGCGGTCGGAATCTCGCCCGCGACGGGATCGGCTTGGCCGATCACCGCGCAGTCGCGCACGTCGGGATGGCTTCCCAGGATCGCCTCGAGCTCCGCCGGGGCGACGCTGTAGCCCTTGTACTTGATGACGTTCTTGATCCGCCCGGCGATCCTGAGGCGGCCCGCCGCGTCGAGCTGCACCAGATCGCCGGTGCGAAAGCCGCCGTCCGCCAGCCACGACGCGCGATCGACGCTGCCGTCGCCCCCCATGTAGCCCAGCGCCACTTGCGGCCCCGCGACGACCAGCTCGCCGGCTGCATCCGGCGGCAGCGGCCGCACGGGGTCATCGGGGTCGATCAGCCGGAGCCGCGTATCGGCGACCGCGAACCCGACAGTCTCGACGTCGATCAGCTCGGGCCGCTCGACCGCCGTGTGCGCCACCGGCGCCGCTTCGGTCAGGCCGTAGCCGGTGGTGATCGGAAAGCCGCCCCGGGCCGCCGCCGCGCGCATGATGGCCGGAGCGAGCGGCGCCGATCCGGTGTTGACCCAGCGCAGGCTGCGCAGGCGGCGGATCGCCGCCGCGTCGGCGCGCTCGATGTCGATGACGGTCTGCGACACGGCGAAGACGGCATTGACGCCGTGCCGCTCGACGTCCGCCGCAAGCCGGTCGAAGTCGTAGCGGGCATGGAGCACGACCTTCGCGCCGACGCCCAGGGCCGCGGTCAAGGCCATCCAGCCATAGACATGGGCGAGCGGAAGGAAATGCACGAGCGCCGAATCCGGGCCAAGCACCGTCGCTTGCGCGAACAGCAGCCGGGAAGCCAGCACGTTCTGCTGCGAGAGGAGGATGGGCTTCGGCTCCCCGGTCGTGCCGCTGGAAAAGGGCATCACGGCGAGAGCGTGCGGATCCGATGGCGTGGCCGGCGCCAGCGGGGCCTGGCCGGCGAACTCGTCTTCGGCGATCAGCAGCAACGGCAGCGGCGCCATTCCGGCAAGCTCCGCGCGTCGGCGATCCGCCGATGCGGCATCGACCACGATGGCCGCGACGCCGGCGACGGCCGCCTTGGAACGGACCTCTGCAGCGGGAGCGCTATCGGTGATCGGCACCACCACGATTCCGAGATCGAGCGCCGCCAGGACCCAGGCGACGTGGTACGGCGTATTCGGAAGCGACACGCCAAGGCGCTCGCCGCGCACGAGGCCGGCAGCGGCCAATGTGCGCTTCACCAGCTCGGTACGGCTCGCCAGCGCGCGGTAGGACAGAACCGCGTTGTCGAAGATCAGCGCCGGACGGTCGCCGTGGACGGCCGCGGCGTGCGCGAGAAAGGCGGCGGCCGACTCGTCCGGCAATGCGAGCACTGGACGCGCGTAGCCGGCCCGGGATGTCACGCGCGCCACACGGGCCAGCGCCGCGCGAGGTCGCGGCGCAGTTGATCCAAGTCGAGGCTGACGAGCCGACCGTCCTCGACGACGCGCGCACCGTCGACGAAGACGTCGCGGATCGAGCGCGGATTCATCGAGTAGAGCAGATTCGCCGCGAGGTCGTGACGCGGGTTGGCTTCGAGCGCGGTCAGGTCGAACACCACGAGGTCGGCTCGCTTGCCGATCTCGACGCTGCCGATAAGGCCGTCGAGCCCGAGCGCACGCGCGCCGTCGATCGTCGCCATGCGCAGCACGGTGCGAATCGGCAGAGCGGTCGGGTCGTCGGCCACGTGCTTGCCGATCATCGCCGCCAGCCGGGCCTCGGCCAGCATATCCATGGTGTTGTCGCTCGCGGTCCAGTCGGTGCCGAGCCCAACGATCGCCTGGCCGAGCAGGCGGTGGACGGGCGGCACGCGCGCCTCGATCTTGAGGTTGCTGGCCGGACAGTGCGCAATCGACGTGCGGTGCCGGCCCCAGGAATCGATTTCGGCCGGGGTGAGATAGATGCAGTGGGCCGCCACGGTCTGCGGGCCGGCGAGGCCGACGTTTTCCAGGCACGCGACCGCGCCGTCGTAGCCGCGCGCGCGCAGCTTGTCGATCTCGAACGCGCTCTGCGCCAGGTGCAGATAGACCTTGTTGCCAAGCTTCTCGGCACGCCGCGCGCATTCGCGCAGCAGCGCGTCGGAGCAGGTATCGGGCGCGTGCGGCGCGATCGCGGCGGTGATGCGGTTGGCGGGAGCGGTCCCCCAGCGCTCGAGCAGCCGGTCGACCGTCTTCCAGTCGGGCGGAGCGGCTGCGTCGGTCAGGGTATAGCCGAACACGGCACGGATGCCGCTGGCGTCGAGCGCGTCGGCGATCGCGGCCATGCCGCCCCAGCGGTCGGCGATGCACGTGACCCCGTTGCGCAGGAATTCGGCGCAGGCCGCGCGGGTCGCGATGAGATAGTCCTCGGTCTGGAAGCGCTCCTGGCGCGGCACGCCGTAGCTGCCGTTCCAGTATTCGCGCGGGAGGTCCTCGGTCAGGCCGCGGAACAGGCTGGCGCAGGCGTGCGTGTGGGTGTCGACGAGGCCGGGCATGACCAGCCGATCGCGGCAGTCGATCACCCGGTCGCCCGGCCTTGCCAGCGCGCCGGCATCGCCGATCGCGTCGATCCCGTGGCCGACGATGCGGATGTCGGCCCCCGGCAGCAGCCGATCCTCGCCGTCCATCGTCAGCACCACGGCGCCGGAAAGCACGGTTCCCGAGGACGCCGCAGCGGCGGTCATTCCCGTCGATCCTTCAGAACGCCGGCGGGGTGACGATCCAGATCGACACCGCCGGCACGTTGCCGGGATTGCGGTACCAGTGCGGCACCAGCCCGTGGAAGGCGATCGAATCGCCGGCCTCGAGAACGTGTGTCTTGTCGCCCAGATGCACCTCTAGCGTCCCGCTCAACAGGATGCCGCACTCTTCCGTATCATGGACAAACGGCGCTTCCTGGTTCGACTGGCCAGGCGGCAGCTCGACCCAGATGACCTCGAGCTTGCGCTGCAGGTCCGGTGTCAAAAGCTCATACACCGGTGCGGGACCGTCGTTGCCGAAGGCGCTGTGAGTCAGCTTCTTGCGGTTGGCCTTCCGCACCACTGGATCGGCCGGAATGGCCCCGGTGAAGAACGTGCCGATCGGCACGCCCAGCGCATAGGCAAGCTTGGCCATCGTGTTGAAGCTGGGATTGCCGATGCCACGCTCAAGCTGGGAAACCAGGCCGGTGCTGACGCCGGCCTTTTCTGCCAGCTCCTCGATCGTGAGATTGGCCGCGACCCGCAACGGGGCGAGTTTGCGCCCGAATTGAGCCAAGTCCGAAGGGCCGTTCATTATGTTGAATCTCGATTCAGTAAGTTGAAATTCACTATACTGAAAGACCTTCAGCGTCAACCGCTGAAGGCGCTTGGGCGGGATTGGTGGCGTTGCGGAGATTTCGGCCAGACCGTGGACGCCTCGACGGGCGCCGCCTACTTCATTCCGACCAGGATCTTGTCGACCGTCTGTCCGTCGCTGGCCAGCGGCAGGATGAGCACGTCGTAGCGGCGCACGCGCTTGTTGATGACCGCGTCGCGCCGGTAGGCGAGCGGGCGGGCCGTCGTGACGACCGCGGTGTAGGCCTCATTGGCGAGCCGGCGCATCGTCGGGTCGGGATGGTCGTCGACCAGGCGGCCGGTCAGGTTCAGGTTGAATTGGAGGCTCAGGCTGCTGCCCGTCAGCCGGTAGCGGAAGCGCAAGGGGTCGCGCTCGACGTCGACCAGGATCAGGTTGCCGATGACAAAAGGCAGGTCCAAAGGATCGATGCCGCGCCGCGCCGGCAGCCGGCCGTCCTTGCACCGCTCGAGCCAGTATTCGAGCAGCCGCAGCAGGTCCGGGTGGCTGATCTGGCCGGCGATTGTCGCGCGTAGCGCCTCGAAGTCCATGTCGTTCCTTGCCTTTGAAGCCGCCGCACCGCACGCGACGACGACTCCTGCGTCACGCGTCGTAGTCCAGGCCGACGGGAATCCTGTCGACAGTCCGGCCGTCGACTGACGGTGATTCCCTCGCGCCGTAACCATGCGCCAGGATTCCTTAGCCTCGATTAACGCTGGCGCCGCGGCGGGTACGCGCGGCCCTAAACGCCTTCAGTGAATTCGGCGATCAGAAAGTCGACCACCTGGATCAGCGCATCCTTGGGCGACGCTCCCGCCTTGACAGCCTCGTTATAGACCCGCACCTGGCGATGCGCCGAGGTGCCCCGCCGCATGATGTCGCGCGCGCGCAGCACGTCCTCGGTGCAGCCGAGGCGTTCGGCGTCGCTGTCGACCAACGCGATGATCTCCTCCAGGAGATCGCCGTAAGGCACGATCTCGCCCTTGCCGAAATCGACCAGGCCCTCGTCGATGCCATAGCGCTGCGCGCGCCAGCGGTTCTCTGCGACCAGCATGTCGGCGTAGAGCCGCCAGCGCTGGTTGTTGCCCTTGAGCCGCCACAGCATCGACAGCAAGCAGCGGTAGATGGCGGCGATCGACAAGGCGTCGTCCAGGCGCGAACAGGCGTCGGTGATGCGCATCTCGAGCGTCGGGAAGCGCGCGGACGGGCGCACATCCCACCATAATTTGCTCGCGTCCTCGATCAGGCCGGCGCGCACCAGCACGTCGACATGCCGCGCGTACTCGCCAAAGCTCTCGAAGCGCTGCGGCAGGCCGGTGCGCGGCAGCTCGTTGAAGACCGACACGCGGTAGGATTTGAGCCCCGTGTCGCGGCCGCGCCAGAACGGCGAGGAGGTGCTGAGCGCGAGGAGATGCGGCAGGAAGTACGAAACCTGGTTCATCAGGTCGATGCGCAAGTCGTCGTTGCCGATGCCGACATGCACGTGCAGGCCGCAGATCATCAGGCGCTGGCCGACCGCCTGCAGATCGCGCGCCAGGGCGACGTAGCGCTCCTTCTGAGTCGCGCGCTGGCTCTCCCACACCGCGAAGGGATGCAGGCCGGCGGCGATCGGCGCCAGGCCGTGCTTCGCCGCCACCTCGGCCACGGTGCGCCGGAGCCGCGCCAGGTCGGCGCGCGCCTCCGGCATGGTGGCGCAGGGACGCGTCGCCACCTCGATCTGCGCCCGCAGGAACTCGGGCATGACCTGGCCCTGGAGCAGCGCCTCGCATTCCTGCATCATCTCGGGCGGCGGGTCGGACACAAGGTCGCGCGTGACGCGGTCGACCAGCAGGTATTCCTCTTCCATGCCGATCGTGAAGGGCGGCGGCGGGTTGTTCATCGTCTTGCGTGTTTCCGGTAGAGGCCAGGATCGGCGAGGATGGGCGCCAGCGCGTCACCCAGAACCCGGGCCCAGCGCTCGGCGCCCTTGTGCGTGTCGATCAGGTCCTGGCGGATCTCGACCATCACGTGCGGCAGGCGCTGGGCGCCGGCATGGGCATCGACCGAGTAGCCGGAATGGGTGCGGCCGGAATAAGGCTGGTTGTCGCCGACGCAGATATCGCGACACCGCGCGAGCGCCTGCATCAGGGGCTCGGAAATGCGCGTATCGGCGTCGTAGAGGACGCCGATATGCCAGGGCCGCTCGAAGCCCTTGAAGATCGGCGTGCAGGAATGGATCGACAGGAAGGCCGGCACAATGCCCGTGCCGGCGAAGCGGTCGAGCCGCCGCGCGACCGCCTGGTGGTAGGGATCGAAGCACGCAGCCCGCCGCGCGGCGATCTCGGCCGCGCCGAGGTCGCAGTTGCCGGGGACGATCACGCCGTCGCTGACGGCCGGGATCGAGGTCGGGTCGTTGGGCCGGCGGTTGCAGTCGACCACCAGGCGCGAAAAGCCGCTGAGCACCGCCGGCGCGTCGAACCGGCGGCTCAAGTGCCGTGTCACCTCGGCCGCGCCGATGTCCCAGCCGATATGGCGCATCAGCGCCGCATCGTCGAGACCAAGCTGGTTGAGGCGCCGCGGTACGGCGCGGCTGGCGTGATCGCACACCAGCAGCACCGGCGCACGTCCGGCATCATTCACCAGCTCGGCTGGCGGCGGGTCCGCCTCGCACAGCAGGGGCACGGCGTCGCTCATGACGCGCCTGCATAGCGCCCGGCCGCAGCGGCGACAAGTCGCCGGCCCTATGCCGGCGCGTCAGCCACGCGCCGGCTCGAGGCGTTCCAGCCGCGCCAGCTCCGGGAACAGGCGCATCCACAGCAGGGCCACGGCCAGCGTCGCGACGCCGCCGATCGCGGCAGCCGGCACGACGCCGAGCCAAGCGGCGACAAGCCCGGCGCGGAAGTCGCCCAGCGTGTTGGAGGTGCCGATGAACATCGCGTTCACCGCGCTGACGCGGCCGCGCATCTCGTCCGGCGTCTCGAGCTGCACCAGCGACAGGCGGATCACCACGCTGGCGGCGTCGCAGGCGCCGAGCGCGACCAGGGCCGCGACCGAGACGGCCAATGACGTGGAGAGCGCGAACGTCACCGTGGCGGCCCCGAAGCCGAGCACGGCGGCAAACATGATCCGCCCGGCGCGGCGCTGCAGCGGCCGGCGCGCCAGGACGACCGCCGTGGCCAGCGCGCCGACCGCCGGCGCCGAGCGCAGGATGCCGAGGCCCCACGGGCCGGTCGCGAGCACGTCGCGCGCGTAGATGGGCAGCAACGCCGTGACCGCGCCGAGCAGCACCGCGAACAGGTCGAGCGAGACGACGCCGAGCAGGACGGGGCGGCCGCGGATATAGGTGAAGCCGGCGAACAGCGAGGCGAGGCCGGGCGGCGCGCGGTGCGCCGCTGGCCGCTCGATGTGGATCGCGGCGGCGAGCGCACAGGCGACCGCGAACAGCGCGGCGCAGCACGCATAGACCACGCTCGGGCCGGCGACGTAGAGCACGCCGCCGAGCGCCGGCCCGGCGATGATCGCGGTCTGGTTGGCCGAGGTCCATGCCGCGACGGCGCGCGACAGCAGCGGGCCCGGCACGAGCGCCGGCACCAGCGCCTGCATGCTCGGCAGCTCGAAGGCGCGGCAGACGCCGACCACGAACACCAGTGCCAGGATGGCCTCACGCTCGAGCCATTGCCCGGCGCTGCCCGCCGCCAGCACGACGGCCGCCACGGCCTCGACGGCGAAACAGGCGCGGATCACCGCGCGGCGGTCGTAGCGGTCGGCCACATGGCCGACCAGCAGAGACAGGGCCACGACTGGCACGAACTGCACCAAGCCGACCAGGCCGAGGTCGAGCGGGTCCTGGGTCAGGTCGTAGAGCTGCCAGCCGATGGCGACCGCCTGCATCTGGAACGCCCCGGTCGACGCGACGCGGGCACACCAGAACAGCAGGAACGGACGGTGCCGCATCGGGGACGGGATCGCGGCGGCTGCAGGCGGCATGGCGGATTCCGGGAGGAGCGAACGCGGGCGTCGTGCAGCATAGCGGCAGAAGCGGAGCCCGTCACAAGCAGACGATGACGCGCCGCCTGACCCATCCGTTGGCAGAAAGTTTGCCAGTTGGCTAATTGGCAATATGACGATCACCCCCGCCATGCGCGCGCTCGTCAACGAGCGGCGCCTCATGATCCTGGAATGGCTCCGGAACCCACGCGCGCATTTCCCGCCGCAGGCGGACGGCGACTTGGTCGCGGACGGCGTGTGCGGCGTGCTGATCGCGCGCAAGCTGAAGGTGAGCCAGCCCACGGTCAGCGAGCACATGCGCATCCTGGCGCAGGCAAGGCTGGTGCGGCCGAAGCGCGTCAAGCGATGGATCTTCTACCGCCGCGACGAGCGGCGCATCGCGCAGATCAAGCGGGCGATAGCCAAGGCGATCTGACGCGTTCGGACGTGGCTACAGCAGCTTGCCGTCCGGCGCTTAGCGCGCGTGGCGGTCCTCGATCTCGATCACCCAGAGATCGGGATAGCGCGAGACCTGGCGCTGCACATAGGCGTCGGCGGCGGCCTCGACGACCGGGTCCCTGCCGGTGCGGCGCATCCGGACCAGGCGAGACAGGACCCTATAGGAACAGAACGAACTCCTTGCGCTTCTCTTCGTATTCCTTGGCATTAATCGTTCCGTCGTCATTCATTCCCTTGAGCCGGCGCAGGCCATATTCGATGCCCACGGACCGCGACACCAGGCCCGCGTCCAGCGCCGCCAGGATG
Organism: uncultured Rhodospirillaceae bacterium; assembly: GCA_964557415.1. Lineage (GTDB taxonomy): Bacteria > Pseudomonadota > Alphaproteobacteria > JAEULC01 > JAEULC01 > JAEULC01. The sequence goes on along the minus strand of CAZLBB010000031.1, from coordinate 18,410 downwards.
GCTTGGCGTTGGCGGCTGTGGTCGTCCGTCGTGATCAGCTGGGCGCGCCGCATCTCGTCAAGCCGCTTCAGCCGTGCGATCACTTCGTCGAATGGATCGGCGACCGTCGGCGCGCCGGGCGCAGCCGCGCCAACCATCGGCGCGACGGGGGCCGGCGGCTGACCATAGATGGCCTGGTTTTCGCTGTATTCGCCGGGTGGCGCGGAGGGATATACGGGCACGGGTTGCGGCACGTATTCGACCGTCGGGACCCCGATCACGACCCCGATGCCCGGAGTCGGATAGTAGTTGTCACGCACGATGACGGTGGTCTGCCCGCCACCGCCGCCCGGCTGGCCACCCGGCGTCGTGCCGGACGTTCCGCCGACGTTGTTTCCGCCGCCGAGGTTCGGCGCCGAAGGCGGCGCGAGGCAGAGGTCGGGCCTCACGCTGCACACATCGGTTCCGGACGGCACCGGCGGCGGTCCCGGCGGCGGCGGCATAGGCCGTGGCAATACATTGCCGTTCGATTGGCTCGTTCCGCCGATCACCGAGCCCGGCAATGGCCCGGGCTGCAGCACCGGCCCGGGGCCGGCGCCTGCGACGACACCGGGGGGCGGTGGACTGGCAGTGGTTCCCGGCGTAGCGGTCCCCGCGGTTGCCGGCGCCGGCAGTACCTGCTGGTCCCGTGGCCAAGCCGGCGGCTGGAGTCCACCCAATGATGGCGGCTGGAACCCGGTCGGTGGCAGCGGCTGGTATCCACCCACCGATGGCGGCTGGAACCCCGAAGGCGGCGATGGTGCTTGAATTCCCGGCGGGGGCGGCGGCGGCTGGTAGTTGCCGAAGCCGGGCGGTTGAGGCGGGCGCGCCACGGTTGGCGGCGGCGACGGCCCTGAGGTGACGCCGCTCTTGATATTCGGGCTCGGGGCCGTTCCCAGCGTCTTCGACCCGAGTGGTCGCTGCGACTTGACCTGCGGTTTGGTGATCGGATTGTAAGGAGAACCACCCTCACCAGTCAGGGTGACGGTCCCTCTCAGCGAACCGCCGATCCCAAGCCCGCTCGGCACGCTGGCAGCGCCTGCGGGTCCGCTCAGTAGCGTCGTGGCGAAAACGACCGTGGCGATCCTCGGGGATATCGCGCCCATTTCGATCCTCCTTGGCCGGAGGTATGGAATGGAAAAAAATTACCAGCCTGCCGGCGCGCGCCGCCATGATCTGGATCAGAAATCCGCTTCGGGCTCACCGCGGGCGGTGTCGAAGCGACGGCGGATCACACGATCCTGCCGTCCGGCGCGTAGCGCGCGTGGCGGTCCTCGATCTCGATCACCCAGAGGTCAGGGTCGCGGGCGACCTGGCGCTGGACATAGGCGTCGGCGGCGGCCTCGGCGACCGGGTCCTTGCCGGTGCCTCGCATCCAGGCGGGCGCGCCGTCGACATCGCGGGTCTGCGTCCACACGGTGCAGCCGGCATCGAAGCGGTTGATCTTGAGCAGCACGGCGCCGCGGTCCTCGTCGCCCCGGCGCACGACCATGGCCGACTGGCCCTCGACCGAGCAGCGCCGGATCATCGCCATGACCCAGAGCCGCGTGGACAGGCGCGCTTCGGTCATCGGCCGGTGACGGTCGGCACTACTCCGCCGCGGCACGCGGCTGGGCAGGTGCCCGGAACTGCGCCAGCAGCTTGGCTTCCTTCGCCTTGGCCTCTTTCTGGTGGCGCTGCTTCACGTGGCCGAAGCCACGGATGTGCTCGGGCGTCGAGGCGATCTCGACCGCGAGTGCGTGGTTGTCGTGGGCGAGGTGCGCAAGCAGCTCGTCGACCGTCTTCTCGTAGTCGACGATCAGCCGGCGCTCCATCCGGCGCTCCTCGGTGCGGCCGAACGGATCGAAGACAGTGCCACGCAGACCCTTGAGCCTGGCCAGCAAGCGGAAGACCGGCAGCATCCAGGCGCCGAATTCCATCTTCTTCGCCTCGCCGGTCTCCGGGTCCTTGTCCGCGAGCAGCGGCGGCGCGAGATGGAAGCGCAAGCGGTAGTCGCCCTCGAAATTGGCCTTGAGCTTCGCGCGGAATTCCGGGTCGGCGTGGAGCCGCGCCACCTCGTACTCGTCCTTGTAGGCGAGCAGCTTGAAGTAGTAGCGGGCGACGGCGAGGGCGAGGCCGGACATGCCCTTGGCGCGCTCGGCCTCGGCGCGCTGCACGCGCACCACCAAGTCCTTGTAGCGCCGCGCATAGGCGGCGTCCTGGTAGGCAGTCAGGAAATCGATACGGCGCTCGACAATGTCCTCGAGGCTGGTCGCGATGTCGGGCTCGGCCATGGCCGTGGGCGTCAGCGGCCGGGCCACGCGCTCGACCGCCTTGAGGTCGTGCGCGGCGCGGCGGCCCCAGCGGAAGGCCGCCTTGTTGGCATCGATCGCCACGGCGTTGAGCTCGATCGCCTTGAAGATCGCGCTCTCCGTCACCGGCACCAGGCCGCGCTGCCAGGCGAAGCCGAGCATGAACAGGTTGGTCGCGATCGAGTCGCCGAGCAGCGCGGTGGCCAGGCGCGTGGCGTCGACGAAATCCACCGCGTCCTTGCCGGCGGCGGCGGTGATCGTTTCGGCCATGGCGCGGCTGGGAAACTCGAGGTCGGGGTTGCGCGTGAAGTCGCCGGTCGTGATTTCGTGGCTGTTGATCACCGCACGTGTCAGGCCACGCTCCATCTTGGCGAGCCCATCGAAGGAGGCAGCCACCACCATGTCGCAGCCCAGCATCAGGCGCGCGCCGCCGGCGGCGATGCGCACGGCGTGGATGTCCTCGGGTCGTGCGGCCAGGCGGATATGCGAGATGACCGCGCCGCCCTTCTGCGCCAAGCCGGTCATGTCGAGCACGGCGCAGCCCTTGCCTTCGATATGCGCAGCCATGCCGAGCAGCGCGCCGATCGTCACCACGCCGGTGCCGCCGACGCCCGTGACGAGGATGCCGTAGGGCCGGTCGAGTGCCGGCAGCGCGGGCTCGGGCAGTACGAGCCCGATGTCCTCGCTGGCCTTGGCCTTCTTCGGCTTCCGCGGGCCGCCGCCGTGCACGGTCACGAAGCTGGGGCAGAAGCCGTTAACGCAGGAATAGTCCTTGTTGCAGGTCGACTGGTCGATGGCGCGCTTGCGGCCGAACTCGGTTTCCAGCGGCACGACGCTGAGGCAGTTCGACTTGATGCCGCAGTCGCCGCAGCCCTCGCACACCAGGTCGTTGATGAAGACGCGCTTGGCCGGATCGGGGAACAGGCCGCGCTTGCGCCGGCGCCGCTTCTCGGCCGCGCAGGTCTGGTCGTAGACGATGGCGGTGACGCCCGGAATCTCGCGCAGCTCCTTCTGGATGCGGTCGAGCGTGTCGCGATGATGCACCGTCACGCCCTGGGCGAAATCGGCGCCGAGCGGATATTTGTCGGGGTCGTCCGTCACCACGACGATCTTCTTGACGCCTTCGCCGTAGAGCTGGTGCGTGATGCCGGCGACGTCGAAGGCGGCGTCGTGGCGCTGGCCGCCGGTCATGGCGACAGCGTCGTTGTAGAGCAGCTTGTAGGTGATGTTGACCTTGGCGGCGACGGCCTGGCGCACCGCCAGGATGCCGGAATGGATATAGGTACCGTCGCCCAGGTTGGCGAAGACATGCGGCTCGCTGGTGAACGGCGCCTGGCCGACCCAGGTGACGCCCTCGCCGCCCATCTGCGTGAAGGTGGCGGTCGATCGGTCCATCCACTGCGCCATGTAGTGGCAGCCGATGCCGGCGAGCGCCCGGCTGCCCTCGGGCACCTTGGTCGAGGTGTTGTGCGGGCAGCCCGAGCAGAAATAGGGGATGCGCTTCATCTGCGGCCGCGGCTCGGCGAGCGCCTTCTCCTTCTCGGCGAGGAAGGCGAGCCGGCGCTGGATGCGCTCGGAGCTGTAGAAGCGCTGGATGCGCGCCGCGATGACGCGCGCGATGCGCGCCGGGGTCAGCTCGTCGTTCGACGGCAGGATCCAGGTGCGCTCTTCGTCGAACTTGCCGATCACGCGCGGGCGCACGTCCTCGCGCCAGTTGTAGAGCTGCTCCTTGAGCTGGTTCTCGATGACGGCGCGCTTCTCCTCGACGACCAGGATCTCCTCGAGCCCCTCGGCGAAACGGCGCACGCCCTCGCGCTCGAGCGGCCAGCTCATGCCGACCTTGTAGACGCGAAGCCCGATCTCGGCGGCATGCGCCGCGTCGATGCCCAGATCCTCGAGCGCCTGCATGACGTCGAGGTAGGACTTGCCGGTAGTGACGACGCCGAAGCGCGGCCGCGGGCTGTCGATCACGGTGCGGTTCAGGTTGTTGGCCCGAACGAAGGCGAGCGCAGCGTAGAGCTTGTACTTGTGCAGCCGCAGCTCCTGCTCCAGCGGCTGGTCCGGCCAGCGGATGTTCAAGCCCCCCGGCGGCATCTCGAAATCGTTGGGGACTTTCACCGCCACGCGCGACGGGTCGACATAGACCGAGGCGGAACTGTCGACCGTCTCGGCGATCGTCTTAAGCGCCACCCAGCAGCCGGAGAAGCGCGACAGCGCCCAGCCGTAGAGGCCGAGATCGAGGATGTCCTGCACGTTGGACGGGTTCAGCACCGGGATCAGCGCATCCATGAAGGCGTATTCGCTCTGGTGCGCCAGGGTCGAGGACTTGCAGGTATGGTCGTCGCCGGCGAGCAGCAGCACGCCGCCATGCGGCGAGGAGCCGGCGGCGTTGCCATGCTTGAACACGTCGCCAGATCGGTCGACGCCCGGGCCCTTGCCGTACCACATGGCGAACACGCCGTCGTACCTGGCGCCGGGGAAAAGCCCGACCTGCTGGCTGCCCCAGACGGCGGTGGCGCCGAGCTCTTCGTTGATGCCGGGCTGGAAGCGGATGTGGTTCTTCTCAAGGAAGCGCCGCGCGCCGCCCATCGCCTGGTCGAGGCCGCCGAGCGGGGAGCCGCGATAGCCCGAGACGAAGCAGCCCGTATTCAGGCCGGCTGCCAGGTCGCGCTGGCGCTGGATCATCGGCAGGCGCACGAGCGCCTGCGTGCCGGTCAGGTAGGCCCGACCGGACTCCAGGGCGTATTTGTCGTCGAGGGTGACCGGGTTCGGATTGGCCAGGTTGACCGCCGCGACCATCTCTCTCCCCGCATCGCGTAATTTTGTGTCTTGTTAAGGTAATACCTAGCCGGGCATGTGACAATCGGCCACCCCAGAAGAATGCCACATTGATGTTTCCGTGCGCCGCACCGGCCGCCGGCCGACCGAAGCTTGCCGTCAGCGGCCGGATCAGCGCAGCAAGTTTGCGCCGCAGAGATTGGGCGGCCTGCGGATTTGCAGAGGGTCCGGAACGCGGTTATAGGAGGCGGCTCCCCGCTTGCTGTTGGACCCCCAATGACCGTCCTGGTTACCGGCGTCGCCGGCTTCATCGGCCACTACGTCGCGCTGGCGCTGCTCGACCGCGGCGAGCAGGTGCTGGGCATCGATAACCTGAACGACTACTACGACGTGCGGCTGAAGGAGGCGCGCCTCAAGCGGCTGGAGGGCCGCAACGGCTTCACCTTCCACAAGCTCGACATCGCCGACCACCGCGCCGTTCTGGCGCTGAAGAACCGCTTCGGCGACATCGACCGCATCGTGCACCTGGCGGCGCAGGCAGGCGTGCGATACTCGCTGATCAATCCCTTCGCCTACATGGACAGCAACGGCACCGGGCACTTGGCGCTGCTGGAGTTCGCGCGCGCCCTGCCGCGCTGCCGGCACATGGTCTATGCCTCGTCCTCGTCGGTGTACGGCGCCAACAGCAAGCTGCCCTTCTCGGTCGAGGATCCCACCGACCAGCCGGTCTCGCTCTACGGCGCCACGAAGAAGGCGACCGAGCTGATGAGCCGGTCCTACGCGCATCTGTTCCGCCTGCCGCTGACGGGCCTGCGCTTCTTTACCGTCTACGGGCCATGGGGCCGGCCGGACATGGCGGCGTACCTGTTCGCCGACCGCATCCTGAAGGGCGAGCCGATCCCGGTGTTCGGACAGGGCGAGATGATGCGGGACTTCACCTACATCGACGACATCGTCGCCGGCATCCTGGCGGCGCTCGACCGCCCGCCCGGCGACGGTGGGCCCGACGATCCGCCGCACCGTGTCTACAACCTGGGCAACAACCGCAGCGAGAAGCTGCTGCGGTTCATCGACATCCTGGAGCGCGAGTTGGGAGCGAAGGCCAAGCTCGACCTGCAGCCGATGCAGCCGGGCGACGTGCGCGAAACCTATGCCGACATCACCGCGAGCCAGCGCGACCTGGGATTCCAGCCCACGACGCCGATCGACGTCGGGATTCCGCGCTTCGTCGCCTGGTACAAGAGCTACCACGGCGTGGCGGGGCGCTAGTTCAGCCGGCCGTCCGTCAGCGTGTCGAGGAAGGATCGGCGCCAGGCCGCGGCGCTGGCGGCGCTGACGCGTTCCCACATGCTGCGCCAGCGCGCCTTGCGCTCGTCGAGCGGCATGCGCAGCGCGGCATCCAGCGCCTCGGCGATCTCGTCGACGTCGATCGGGTTGACCACAAGCGCCTCGGCCAGCTCGTGCACCGCGCCGGCGAAGCGCGACAGGATCAGGACGCCTGGGTCTTCGGCGTCCTGGGCGGCGACGTATTCCTTGGCCACCAGGTTCATGCCGTCGCGCAGGGGCGTGACCAGGCCGACGCGCGCCACGCGGAAGAACCCGGCCAGCGTCGCGCGCGGCACGGGACGCGTGACGTAGCGCAATGGGACCCAGTCGATCGTGCCGAAGCGCCCGTTGACGCGGCCGGCGAGGCGGTCGAGCTCGCGTCGGATCGCCTGGTATTGCGGCACGTCGTCACGCGAGCGTGCCGCGACCTGGACGTAGGTGATGCGCTGATGGTGCTCGGGGCAGCGCGCCAGAAGTCGCGAATAGCCGTTGAACCGGTTGGGCAGGCCCTTGGAATAGTCCAGGCGATCGACGCCCATGATCAGCGCACGGCGCCCCAGGCTTTCGCGCAGCCGTCTGCCTTCCGCGCTGCTGGCGCCCTCGGCCGCCATCGCGGCGAAGCCGGCCGCGTCGATGCCGATCGGGAACGCGCCGAGCCGGGTGGCGCGTCCGCCGCCCAGCATGCGGTTGCCGTCCCCGACCGTCCAACCCAGGAACTCGCGCAGGCAGTCGGCGAGGTTCTGCAAATCGCTCTGCGTCTGCACGCCCACCAGGTCGTAGGCGCCGAGCGCCTGGAGCAGTGTCGTGCCGTTCGGGACCACGGCAAAGGCGCTGGGCGGCACGAACGGGACGTGCAGGAAGAAGCCGATGCGGTTAGCAACGCCCTTCTCGCGCAGCATGGCGCCGAGGGGAATCAGGTGGTAGTCGTGCACCCAGACGACGTCGTCGGGCTGGAGGAGCGGCGCCAACGCCGCCGCGAAGGCGCGGTTGACCTCGAGATACGCAAGGTACTGCTCGCGCTCGAACTCCATCAGCCCGAGCCGGTAGTGCAGCAGCGGCCACAAGGTGCTGTTGGAGAAGCCGACATAGTAGCGCTCGTAGTCGGTCTGCGAGAGGTCGACGGTCGCATAGGTGACCCCACGCGAGCGACGCTGCGTGGCGGCCGTGCCGGTGGCATCGCCGGTCTGGCCGCTCCAGCCGAACCACAGGCCGCCGCTGATCGCCTCGCTGAGCGCGGCGACCAGGCCGCCGGCGCGCACGCCGCGATCGGCGGGCGACGGCACGCGGTTGGAAACCAGCACTAGGCGTGCCACAGGCCCTCCACCCAGCTCCGGCTCAGCCGCATCGCCGTGACGATCAGCCCGACCATCGAATAGGTCTGTGGGAAATTGCCCCACAACGCCCCAGTCCCCGGATGGTAGTCCTCCGACAGCAGGCCGACATGGTTGCGCGTCGCCAGCACGCGCTCGAACAGCGTGCGCGCCTTTTCCGCCATGCCGGCGGCGGCGAGCGCGTCGACGTACCAGAAGGTGCAGACGAGGAAGGCCGTCTCGGGCATTCCGAAGTCGTCCGCCGTGTCATAGCGCATGACGAACCCGTCGCGCAGCAGATGGCGCTCGACCGCAGCCAGCGTAGCCAGAAAGCGCGGATCGTCGGCGGAGATGATGCCGATCTCGGGCAGCAGCAGCAGCGAGGCGTCAAGCCCTTCGCCGTCGAGCCGCGCCACGAAAGTGTTCCGGTCGGGACGCCAAGCGCCATCGAGCACGGCGGTGCGGATGCGGTCGGCCTCGGCCGACCACCGACGCCGCTCTTCCTCCAGGCCGAGCCGCTTGGCGACGCGCCGGAGCCCGTTCACCGCTGCCCAGCACATGGCGGCCGAGAAGGTATGGACGTGCGCTCGGTTTCGGTATTCCCACAGTCCTGCGTCGGGCTCGAGCGCCACCTCGACGGCCCGCCGGCCGACGATCTCGAGCTGGCGGAACAGCTCGACGCCGGCGGGGCGCGGCAGGCGCTGGTCGAAGAACATCTGCGTTGCCGCCAGGACCACAGAGCCGAAGATGTCGTTCTGCCGCTGCTCGGCCGCCTGGTTGCCGATGCGGACGGGCGCCATGCCCCGGAACCCGGCGAGCGCCGGCGCGATCCATTCGGCGATGGGCGATCCGGGAACGATCGGATAGACCGGCGCTACCGGACCGCCGTCCTCGGACAGCACGACGTTCAGCAGGTAGCGGACATACTCCTCCATCGTCTTGGTCACGCCGAGCCGGTTCAGCGCCTGCACGGTGAAGAAGGCATCGCGCAGCCAGCAGAAGCGATAGTCCCAGTTGCGCTGGCTGTCCGGCGCCTCAGGGATCGAGGTGGTCAGCGCCGCCACGATCCCACCGGTTTCCTCGAAGCTGCAGAGCTTGAGCGTGATCGCGGCTCGGATCACTGCCGTCTGCCATTCGAACGGCACGTTCAGGTAGCGGGCCCAGTCCTGCCAGTATTCGACCGTCTCCTCGAGGAAGTCGCGCACGACCGAATGGGGCGCCTCGGCAAGCGTCTCGTCCGGACCGATCAGCAGATGACCGGGGCGGTCGAGCAGGAACTCGGTTTCCTGCGCCAGGTAGGAGATCGGCAGATCGGTGGTTACGCGCAACGCGTGGCCCGAGGCCACGAAGCGGAGATGATTGCTGCCGGTTCGCCGCTCCGGCACCTCGCCGCCGTATTCGAAGCGTGGCCGGATGCGCACGCGCACGCGCGGCCGGCCGCCCATCGGCTCGATCCGGCGCACCAGCATCGGCGGCCGGAAGATGCGGCCGAAGCGCTTGAAGCGGGGCGCCAGATCGGTGATGCGGATCTGGCTGCCGGCCTGGTCGGTGAGCAGCGTCTCCAGTACGGCCGTGTTGTGCAGATAGCGCTGCGCGCCGTGGGCGAAGCGCGCGAGCTCGACATCCATGAACCCGGAATCGGGATTGTCGCCGTCGAGCAGCGCGCAGAACAGCGGGTCCGCGTCCAGGCGCGGAAAGCAGAACCACACATGCCGTCCGGCCGGGTCGACGATGCTCGCGATGCTGCAATTGCCGACGACGGCGAGATCGAGCTGCTTCATTCCCGGCCAGCTTGCCCCAACCGCCCGGCAAGAGCCACGATCCATTTGCGGACGCCCGCGGCACCCTCGGGAAAATACCGGTCTACGTGCAGGCCCCAGCCGCCCAGGTCGCGGGCCGCATCGATGCCGTCCTCGTCCGTCACGTCGTCGCCTACGAAAACCGGAACGCGCCCGCGGAACAAGGGCTCCCGCATCAGCAGCCTTACCGCGCCGCCCTTGTCGACGCCGCGCGGCCGGATCTCGATCGCCCGATGCGCCGGCGTGACGACGAACGCATCGGCACGGGGAGCGACCAGCCGATCAGCGATTTCGTGCAGGCGCTCGCGCCACTGCGGCGCTGCTCGATAGTGGATGGTTATGGCCGAGTGCTTGTTCTCCACAATGACGCCCGGCATCTCGACTGCGAGCGCGCTCAGCCTCGCCCGCCACGCCGCCGGCACCGGCGGCGATTGCGGGCGCACGATGCTACCCGACGGCAGCCGGCATTCGGCGCCATGCTCGCACGCGGCGACCGGGCGCCAGGGATCGAGCAGCCTGTCGACGGTATCGAGCGAGCGGCCGCTAACGATCGCAACCGCGCCGCCCAGCGCGCGCTCGACGCGCGCGAGCAGCGCCGGCAGGTGCGGCGGGACATCGACCGCGTCGGGCCGTTCGGCGATGTCGAGCAGCGTGCCGTCGAGGTCGAGAAACAACGCCCAGTTGGCGGCGGGCTCGGGCAGCGCAAGCGAAGTCAGGCCGTTACCCCGCCGGCCACATGCCGCACCACGCCCGCCGAGGCCATGTCGTTCCATGCCTGTGCAAACGATCCCCGAAGGTCGATGGCGCGACAGGCATCCTCGATCACGTGCACCGCGAAGCCCGCGCGCACCGCGTCGAGCGCCGACCATGCGACACAGAAATCGGTTGCGAGGCCACAGAAATACGCGCGCTCGATGCCGCGCTCGCGCAGATAGCCGGCAAGGCCGGTCTGCGTCGTCCGGTCGGCTTCGCGGAACGCCGAATAGCTGTCGACCCCCGGATGGTAGCCCTTGCGGATCACGAGCTGTGCATGGGGTATGTCGAGATCCTCGTGCAGCGCGGCGCCGGACGTGCCCTGCACACAGTGATCGGGCCAAAGAACCTGTTCGCCGTAGGCGAGGCGGATGGTATCGAAGGGCATCTTGCCGGGATGCGATGAGGCGAACGACGCGTGATGCGGCGGATGCCAGTCCTGCGTCAGGACCACATTGACGAAGCGACGCGCCAGGCGATTGACCAGCGGCACGACCGCATCGCCGTCCGGAACCGCGAGCGCGCCGCCCGGCATGAAGTCATACTGCAGGTCGACCACAACGAGGACGCTGTTCGCTTCCGGTGTCATCGCGTGAGTGTGCCGCCATGGCAAGGACGTCGCAAGCGGACATCGGCAGAGGTGTGAAGCGGGAATACGCCCGTCAAGAAAGGCGCCGCCGAGAGCGGATTTCGCCGGCGCGTCTGTTCCTGTCGGCAGGCGGTGCGGCTGCTGCGACCGCTACGCACCGCCCGCGGGCGCCTTGCCCTATCGCACCGGTAGAAGGCGGGGCAACGAGGCGAGCCGGCGCGCCAAGGAGCTCAGGCAGGGCCTGCGCGCGCGGCCGGATCGACCCGGCATCAATGCGGGACGATGGCGGCCAGCGACTGCATCAGATTGTCCAACAAGAGGCCAAACGATCCCCCCATCGCGTTGACGATGATGATCCAGGTGCTGGCGATGGCACCGGCGCTGAGCAGCTGGTTGAAAAGCTTGAATCCCACGCCGCGGCGAAAGCGGGCGTACGACACGTGGTCCTGCATCTGGCTCTCCCTCCTGGAGAAGGCTCCCCGCGAGCCGGCAAGATTGTCTTTCCCCACTCTACTCTTTAGGCCCGGGATGGTTAATAAACCCTTGCCAAGCCGCCCACTACAAGCCGTCGGATAAAACCTCTTCAGAACAATAGGTTAGAATACGAGCAGGCGGAATACGTAAACAGCCGGGACCGCAACCGCAACCGCCGGCAGCCATAGCCGGCTCACGATCAGGTAGAGCGCGTCGAAAACGGTGGGACGGTCGACGCGAATCGCCCGCAGGCTGCGCCACCGCTGCAGCATCGTCGGCCCCATCACGGCCGTTGCCAGCAACACGGCAATCCAGAACCACAGCGGCACGACATCGGTCATGGCGAAATGCCCCAGAAACCGGCAGCAGTTGACGGCCAGAACGGCGTTGAGTCTACAGCAGGAACTGCTCTGTGGTCATGCGGCGTCGGGCTTGGAGGGGGCGGCGGGGCGCCGTCTTGATGCCCCGCCGTCCGTCGGAAGAGTGGAACTGCCCTACCTGAGCGGCTCCGTCGGTCGTGCCCCGACACCCTGGGGCCGACCGCGGCAGCGACTTCGCCATCTTGGCTCCATCGCGCCGATTGGATTCCCAAGTGCGATCCTGCCTGATCGCGCTGCCCAACCCGCGACGGAGATTAGACGGGCTTGCTTAAAATTTTCCTAAATGCCCGGCAAGAAATGCCTGGAACAATGAGAGAATTCACCCTTATGCACAGGGCGTGGCCGACCGCAAAGATCAAAATATTGCTCCAACCCACCCAACCAGTGCTACATCTTGCGCCGACATTGGTCCTCGACTATTCGGCCGCCTTGGCCTGACCGGCAATTTTTTCCACTCGGGCGGCGCAATACTTGAATTCGGGGATCTTGCCCATCGGATCGAGCTGCGGGCTGGTCAACAGGTTGGCCGCCGCCTCGGCATAGCAGAACGGGATGAACACCATGCCGCTGGGCACCGCCCCGTCGACGCGCACCGCGAGCTCGATGGCGCCGCGCCGGGTCGAGACGCGGATCGTCTCGCCGGGCGTGATGCCGAGCCGCGGCAGGTCGCCAGGCGACAGGCAGGCGATCGGTGCCGGCTCGATCGCGTCGAGCATCGCGGCGCGCCGCGTCATGGCGCCGGTGTGCCAATGCTCGAGCTGGCGGCCCGTGGTCAGCACCATCGGGTATTCGTCGTCGACCGGCTCGCCGGGGCCGCTATAGACGGCCGGCACGAGCTTGCCGCGCTTGCTGGCGGTCGGGAACCCGTCGCCGAACACGATATCGGCGCCGGGCTGGTCCGGCGCCGGGCACGGATAGGTGACCGCGCTTTCGCGCACCAAGCGGTCCCAGGTGATGTTGGCGAGCGACGGCATCACCTGGGTCATCTCGGCGAACACGTCGCTCGGATGGCGGTAGTTCCACGCGAGCCCGAGGCCGCGCGCGATCTCCTGGATGAGCTCCCAGTCCTGGCGCGCAATGCCGGGCATCGGCAAGGCCTTGCGGCCCATCTGCACCTGTCGGTTGGTGTTGGTGACGGTGCCGTCCTTCTCGGGCCAGGCCGAGGCCGGCAGCACGACGTCGGCGTAGTAGGCGGTCTCGGTCAGGAAGATGTCCTGCACCACGAGATGCTCGAGCTTTGCCAGCGCCTCGCGCGCGTGATGCGCGTCGGGATCCGACATCGCCGGGTTCTCGCCCATGACGTACATGCCGCGGATCTGGCCGGCGAGGATCGCGTTGACGATCTCGACGACCGTCAGGCCGCGCTTGGGGTCGAGCTTGGCGTTCCAGACCTTCTCGAACCGGCTGCGGATCTCGGCGTTCTCGACCGACTTGTAGTCCGGGAACACCATCGGGATCAGCCCGGCGTCCGACGCACCCTGCACGTTGTTCTGGCCGCGCAGCGGGTGCAGGCCGGTACCGGGCCTGCCGACCTGGCCGGTGGTCAGCGCCAGCGCGATCAGGCAGCGGGCGTTGTCGGTGCCGTGGATGCTCTGCGAGACGCCCATGCCCCAGAAGATGATCGAGGCCCGCGACCGGGCGTATAGCCGCGCGACCTCGCGGATCGTATCCGCCGCGATGCCGCATTCCGGCGCCATTTTTTCGGGCGTGAACTCCTTCACGTGCTGCTTGAGCGCGTCGAAGTTCTCGGTGAAGGCCTGGACGTATTGCTGGTCGAAGAGGCCCTCGGCCACGATGACGTTCAGCATGGCGTTGAGCAGCGCCACGTCCTTGTTCGGCTTGAACTGCAGCATGTGGGTCGCGTGGCGCTTCAGCGCCTGGCCGCGCGGGTCCATGACGATCAGCTTGGCGCCGCGCTTGGCCGCCTGCTTGAAGAAGGTGGCGGCGACCGGGTGGTTCTCGGTCGGGTTGGCGCCGATGACGATGATGACCTCGGCGTCCTTGCAGGCGGTGAAGGGCGCGGTGACCGCGGCCGAGCCGATGCCTTCCATCAGCGCCGCCACGGACGAGGCGTGGCAGAGCCGCGTGCAATGGTCGACGTTGTTGGTGCCGAAGCCGGTGCGCACCAGCTTCTGGAACAGGTAGGCCTCCTCGTTCGAGCCCTTGGCCGAGCCGAACCCGGCCAGCGCGCCGCCGCCGTGCGCGTCGCGGATCCGCTTGAAGCCGCCGGACGCGCGCGCCAGCGCCTCTTCCCAGGTCGCGGGGCGGAAATGCGTCCACGGGCTGCCCGGATCGACCTTGTCATGGGCGTGCTTTGGCACGCCGTCCTTGCGCACGAGCGGCTGCGTCAGGCGCTCGGGGTTGTGCACGTAGTCGAAGCCGAAGCGGCCCTTGACGCAGAGCCGGTTGTTGTTGGCCGGCCCGTCGCGCCCGGTGACGTAGAGCAGCTTGTCGTCGCGGATCTGGTAGGTGATCTGGCAGCCGACGCCGCAATAGGGGCATACCGAGTCGACGGCGCGGTCGGCAAAACCGGTGCGCACGTTGGCTGCATTGAGGACCGTCGACGGCATCAGCGCGCCCGTCGGGCAGGCCTGCACGCATTCGCCGCAGGCGACGCAGGTACTGTTGCCCATCGGATCGTCGAAGTCGAACACGATCTTGGCGTTGTGCCCGCGGCCGGCCATGCCGATCACGTCGTTGACCTGGACCTCGCGGCAGGCGCGGACGCACAGATTGCAGTGGATGCAGGCGTCCAGGTTGACCGCCATCGCCGGATGGCTGCGGTCCGGGCCCGGCGTGTCGCGCTCGGGGAACCGGCTCTCGCTTACCTCGACGCGCTCGACCCAGCGCCAGAAGCGCGACTCGGGGTCGTGCCCGACCTGGCGCTCGGGCTGGTCGGCCACCAGCAGCTCGAACACCATCCTGCGCGAGGCCCTGGCGCGCTCCGACGCGGTGCGCACCTTCATGCCCGCGGCCGGCTTGCGGATGCAGCTCGCCGCCAGCACGCGCTCGCCCTCGATCTCGACCATGCAGGCGCGGCAATTGCCGTCCGGCCGGTAGTCCGGCGCCGGCGAGTAGCACAGGTGCGGGATCTCTGTGCCGAGCCGCTGCGCGACCTGCCAGATGGTCTCGCCCGGTTTCGCATCGACGTCGACGCCGTCCAGCGTGAAGGAGACCGTGTCGCTCATCGTCTTCACCCGTTCCATCGCGCCGCGGCGCGAGATGGAAAAGATTCACCACAGAGACACAGAGGCACAGAGAGGAAAGAGATTTGATGCGCGCGCGGCGCGCGCAGAAATTCCCTCTCGTCTTTCCTATCTCTGTGTCTCTGTGCCTCTGTGGTCATTCTTTTCGCTTTTCGTCACCAACGCCCCATCGGCTTGGTCAGGTCGTCGCGGAAATACTTGAACACGCACATCAGCGGATTCGGCGCCGCCTGGCCCAGGCCGCAGATCGAAGCATCGCGCATCGCCGCCGAGAGCTGGGTCAGCAGCGTCTCGTCCCAGGGGCCCTCTTCCATCAGCTTCACGGCCTTCTCGGTGCCGACGCGGCAGGGCGTGCATTGGCCGCAGCTCTCGTCCTCGAAGAAGCGCATCAGGTTCAGCGCCACCGCCTTCATGTCGTCCTGGTCCGACAGGATGACGACGGCGTGCGAGCCGACGAAACAGCCATGCGGCTCCAGGGTTCCGAAGTCGAGCGGCAGGTCGGCCATGGACTCGGGCAGGATGCCGCCGGAGGCGCCGCCCGGCAGATAGGCCTTGAACTGGTGGCCGTCCCGCATGCCGCCGCAGAACTCCTCGATCAGCTCGCGCACGGAGACGCCCGCCGGCGCCAGCACGACGCCCGGCTTCTTGACGCGGCCGGAGACCGAGAAGCTGCGCAGGCCCTTGCGGCCGCGGCGGCCGTGCGAGGTGAACCAGCCCGCGCCTTTCTCGACAACCTCGCGCACCCAATACAGCGTTTCGACGTTCTGCACCAAGGTCGGACGGCCGAACAGGCCGAGCTGGGCGACGTAGGGCGGGCGATGGCGCGGCAGTCCGCGCTTGCCTTCGATCGATTCGATCATCGCCGATTCTTCGCCGCAGATATAGGCGCCGGCGCCCCGGCGCACATGCAGCTTGGTGTGCCCGGCAAGGCCCGCCTTCTCGACCTTGGCGATCTCGTCGAGCAGCATAAGCCGCAGCTCGGGATATTCATCGCGGATGTAGATGTAGGTCTCAGCCGCTTCCACGACCCAGGCGGCGATCAGCGCACCCTCGATGAAGCGGTGGGGGTCGCGCTCGAGATAGTGACGGTCCTTGAAGGTGCCCGGCTCGCCTTCGTCCGCGTTGATGGTGAACATGCGAGGTGCCGGCTCGGCGCGCACCAGGGTCCACTTCCGGCCGGTCGAGAAGCCCGCGCCGCCAAGGCCGCGGACATTGGCGTCGTTGGCGATGCCGATCAGCTCGTCGCGGGTCCGTCGGCCGGCAACGCAGTCGCGCAGCAGCGCGTAGCCTCCGGCTTTTCCGTATGTGTCGAAATCCACGGCGGGACGCCAGGCATGGACGTGCGGCCTCGCCTTTGCCGCGGTGGCGACGCTGTCGGGCGTCGCGTCGAAAACCTGGGCGTGTCCGACGGCAGCGACCGGCGCATGATTGCAGGCGCCCATGCAGGGCGCGCGCACGACCCGCACATCGGGGCCGAGCGCGCCGGGCAGCACCGCCAGCAGCTTCGCCCCACCGGCCATCTCGCAGCTCAGGGAGTCGCACACGCGCACGGTCAGCTTGGGCGGCGGCGCGACACCGTCCTTGACCACGTCGAAATGGGCGTAGAACGTCGCGACCTCGTAGACCTCGGTGAGCGCCAGCTTCATTTCGAACGCCAGCGCGACCAGGTGCCGGTCGGCCAAGTGGCCGTAGCGGTCCTGGACCAGGTGCAGATGCTCGATCACGAGGTCGCGACGCCGCGGCCGGTCGCCGAGCAGCGCCTGCACCTCGACGAGGGCGGCAGGATCGACCTGCCGGCCCTTGGGCGTGCGCGGGGGCCGGCGGCGGCCGATGCCGGGTTTGTCGGGCGCGACGACGTCGTTAATGGCCTCTACTCCCGCTGCTCAGAACAGGCCGGTGATGCGGCCGTCGGCCCCGACATCGATGCTGTCGGCGGCGGGAATCTTGGGCAGGCCCGGCATGGTCATGATGTCGCCGCAGATCGCCACCACGAACTCGGCGCCGGCGCTGAGCCGAACCTCGCGCACCGGCACGACATGATCGACCGGCGCGCCCTTGGCGTCGCCGCTGGTGGTGAAGCTGTACTGCGTCTTGGCGATGCAGACCGGCGCCTTGCCGAAGCCCATCGCCTCGAACTGGGCGAGCTGGTCGCGCACCGGCTTGTCGACGGCAATGTCCTTGGCGCGATAGATCTCGCGCGCGATGGTGCGGATCTTCTCCAGGAGCGGCATGTCGTCGGGATAGAGCAGCTTGAGCTTGCTCTTGCCGCTTTCGACCACCTTGACCACGGCGCGCGCCACGTCGGCCGCGCCCCTGCCGCCCTCGGCCCAGTGGTCGGCCATGACCGCCTCGACGCCGAGCTTGGCACAGGTCTTCTTCACCAGCTCGATCTCGGCCGGCGTGTCCGCGCTGAACCGGTTGATCGAGACCACCGGCACGATGCCGAACTTCTGCATGTTCTCGACATGGCGCTGCAGGTTGGCCATGCCGGCCTCGAGCGCCTTCAGGTTCTCGGTCTTGAGGTCTTCCTTCTTCACGCCGCCATGCATCTTGAGCGCGCGGATCGTCGCGACCAGGACCACGCAGTCCGGCGCCAGGCCGGTCTTGCGGCACTTGATGTCGATGAATTTCTCCCCGCCGAGATCGGCGCCGAATCCGGCCTCGGTGACCACGTAGTCGGCCAGCTTCAGCGCGGTAGTCGTCGCCAGCACCGAGTTGCAGCCATGCGCGATGTTGGCGAACGGGCCGCCATGGATGAAGGCGGGCGTGCCTTCGAGCGTCTGCACCAGGTTGGGCGCCAGCGCGTCCTTCAAGAGCGCCGTCATCGGCCCGTGCGCCTTGAGCTCGGCCGCGCGCACCGGCTTGCGGTCGCGCGTGTAGCCGACGATGATGTTGCCGAGCCGCTTCTTCAGGTCTTCGAGGTCCCTGGCGAGGCAGAAGATCGCCATCACCTCGGACGCCACCGTGATGTCGAAGCCGTCCTCGCGCGGGAAGCCGTTGGCGACGCCGCCGAGCGACGAGACGATCTGACGCAAGGACCGGTCGTTCATGTCGATCGCGCGGCGCCAGGCGACGCGGCGCCCGTCCAGCCCCAGCGCGTTGCCCCAGTAGATGTGGTTGTCGATCAGCGCCGAGAGCAGGTTGTGCGCCGTGCCGATGGCGTGGAAGTCGCCGGTGAAGTGGAGGTTGATGTCCTCCATCGGCACCACCTGCGCATAGCCGCCGCCGGCTGCACCGCCCTTGACGCCGAAGCAGGGCCCGAGCGAGGGCTCGCGCAGCGCGCACATGGCTTTCTTGCCGATGCGGTTGAGGCCGTCCGTGAGGCCGACCGTGGTCGTGGTCTTGCCCTCGCCCGCGGGCGTCGGGCTGATGGCCGTCACCAGGATCAGCTTGCCGTCGGGGCGCGTGTTGAGCGCATTGATGAAGTCGAACGAGATCTTGGCCTTGGTCGTCCCGTAGGGAATGATCGCATCGGCCGGAATCCCA
>CAZLBB010000030.1:0-47489 GCA_964557415.1 uncultured Rhodospirillaceae bacterium | reverse complement strand
CCGCGCCGTCGCCGCCTGGGGCACCGGCCCGTCGGCAGCCGCCGGCGCCGCGCGCCGCGTCGCGGCGCCCGAGGCGGCCCTGGTCAACGGCGTCGCGGCGCACGCGCATGATTTCGACGATCACGAGCTTGTCGGCATCACGCATCCCAGTGCGGTCATGGTCCCGGCGCTCCTGGCCCTGGCGGAGGAGCGCGGCCTGGGCGCGCGCGCCGTGCTCGACGCGTATGTCGTCGGCTTCGAGGTCATCACGCGGGTCGGGCAGGCGGTCAACATGTCGCTCTATCACCGCGGATGGCACGCGACCTCGACCATCGGCACGCTTGGCGCTGCTGCCGCCTGCGCGCGCCTGCTGCGTCTCGGGCCGGAGGCGATGGTCGCGGCGATCGGGATCGCGACCGGCATGGCCGCCGGCAGCAATGCCCAGTTCGGCACCACGGCCAAGCCGGTCCATGCCGGCATTGCGGCCAAGTCGGGCGTCGTCGCGGCGTGCCTGGCGGAAGCCGGCATCCGGTCGGCGCGCGCCGTGCTCGACGCGCCGTTGGCCAGCTTCCTGGCGCTGTATCCGGACGGCAGCGCCAAGGGTTTTGCCGAACCGCTCGCCGCGCTCGGCAAGCCCCTGGCGATCGACGCGGCCGGTCCGGTGCTGAAGCTCTACCCGTGCTGCAGCTTCATCCATCGCGCCGTGGACGGGCTCGTCGATCTGCGCCGCGAGCACGCATTGCGCGCGGACATGGTGGAAACCGTCGGCATCGCGACGCCGGCGCGGAACCTCGACGTCCTGAAGTTCCCCGATCCGCGCAGCGAGGCGGAGGCGAGGTTCAGCATGCAGTACTGCGCCGCGGTCGTGCTGCTGGCGGGCGCGCTGACCGTCGCCGACTTCACCCCGGCTTCCGTCGGCCGACCCGCCGTGCGTGCGTTGATGCGCAAGATCGACGTGACCGGGCACGCGGGCGGCCTCGATGAACCCGACACCGTGACGATCGTGCTGACAGACGCCCGCCGCGTCGGCAAGACCGTCGCACATGCCCGCGGCGAGCCCAAGCTTCCGCCGACCCGCGACGAGATCAGGGACAAGTTCGAGGGTTGTACGGCCGCGCTGGACCCGGCGGTGAGCAGCGACTTGTGGTCTGCGCTGGACCGGTTCGAGCAGCTCGACAGCCTGACCGGGCTGACCCGTTGTCTGATGCAGGTTCCGGCCTGAGCGGACAGCCTCGGCTCCGCACCCAGCCGCTACAACCGTCCCAGCCGCGCCGTCAGCCGCCGGAAAAACGCATCCGCGTCGATGCGGTCGATCACCATGCAGTTCGGCTTCTCGCCCGAGGGCTTGGCCCTGTTGGGCCACCAGTCGACGACGGTGCGGCCGGTCGTGAGACGGCCCTCGGTCTCGATCGCCACATGGCAGAAGCGGCCGGAGAACAGCTCGGGCCACAGCACGTAGGCGACGGCGCAGGGATCGTGCAGCGGGCCGCCCGGCATGCCGTAGCGGTCCATGTCGTGGCGGCGGTAGAAGGCAAGCCACGAGGCGACGACGCTGCCGACGCGCGTGCCGAGCGCGCAGATGGCGGCGATGCGTTCGTCGGTCGTGATCGCCTGGTGCGTCGCGTCGAGCGGCAGCATGGTCAGGTCCGCGCCGCTGGCGAACACGATCGCCGCCGCCTCGGGATCGACGAAGATGTTGAACTCGGCCGCCGGTGTCGTGTTGCCGAGGCCGATCGCGCCGCCCATCAGCACGATGCCGCGCAGTCGCCGCGCCAGGCGCGGCTCTCGCCGCATGGCCGCGGCGACGTTGGTGAGCGGCCCGACCGGCACCAGCGTCACCGTGCCGGGCGGATGCGCCATCACCTGCTCGACGATGAACGCGGCGGCGGGGCGCGGGTCCACGGACCGGTGCGGCGGCGGCAGGTCGACGCCGTCGAGGCCGCTCGCGCCATGCACTTCCTCGGCCGTCATTAGCGCGCGCTCTAGCGGCCGTTCGGCGCCGGCGAGGATCGGCACGTCGGGCGATCCCGCCAGCTCGCGCACCACCAGCGCGTTCCGCCTGGTGCGCGGCAGGGGCACGTTGCCCGCGACCGTGCTGATTCCGAGCACGTCGAGCTCCGGGCTTGCCAGCGCCAGCAGCATCGCCACGGCGTCGTCCTGGCCGGGATCGCAGTCGAGGATGATCTTGCGGCGTTGCATCTTCAACCAATCGAATGTTGCCGCCGGCGCCTCGCCGGCGGAGAATGCCGCCACATCCTACTGACGGGGGAGGTCGGGTGTCATGGCTGGCGAGGGCGGCGGCGGCGTTTCCTACACGCAGGTCGATCCAGAATATTTCGCCAAGCGCAGCCTCAAGCGTCACGCGCGCGTGTGGTCGCTGTGGGCGCTGGGCGTCGGCGCGGTGATCTCGGGCCATTTCTCCGGCTGGAACCTGGGCCTCGCCGCCGGCGGCTTCGGCGGCATGGTGATCGCGACCGTCTTCATCACCGTCATGTACCTGGGCCTGTGCTTCTGCATCGCCGAGATGTCGCCGGCCCTGCCGCATACCGGCGGCGCCTATTCCTTCTCGCGCACCGCCATGGGCCCGTGGGGCGGCTTCGTCACCGGGCTCGCCGAGAACCTCGAGTTCGTGCTGACGCCGGCCGTGATCGTGTTCTTCATCGGCTCGTATCTCAGCAGCATCTTCGGCACGCCGGCCGGGTTCACGCCGGTGTGGTGGATCGGCGCCTATGTCGTGTTCGTCGGCCTCAACATCGCCGGGGTCGACCTGTCCTTCCGCCTGTCGGTGATCGTCACGCTGCTGGCGCTCGCGATCCTCGCCGTGTTCTGGGTCAGCGCGCTGCCCCATGTCGACTTCTCCAAGTTCGCGCTCGACATCGCGCCCGAGACCGGGGGCTCGGCCTTCCTGCCCTTCGGCTGGACCGGGGCGCTGGCGGCCCTGCCCTTCGCCGTCTGGCTGTTCCTCGCGATCGAGCAACTTCCGCTCGCGGCCGAGGAAAGCCACGACCCGAAGCGCGACATGCCCAAGGGCCTGCTGTTCGGCATCGCCACGCTGATCTTCTCGGCATACATGACCATGTCCCTGAACTCGGCGATCGCGCCCGGCGCGGCGGCGCTTGGCAAGTCGGGCGAACCGCTGCTCGACGGCTTCAAGACGATCTATGGCGAGGGCACGGCCAAGGTGCTGGCGCTGCTCGCCGTGGTCGGGCTGATCGCCAGCTTCCACACCATCATCTTCGCCTACGGACGGCAGATCTACTCGCTGAGCCGCGCCGGGTACTTCCCCACATTCCTGTCGATCACCCACGGCGAGCGCAAGACGCCGCACGTGGCGCTGATCGCCGGCGCGCTGGTCGGCCTCGCCGTGCTGCTGGTCGCCTGGTTCGGCGCCGGCAGCGAGAAGGGCGGCGCCTTCATCGGCGGCGCGCTGCTCAACATGGCGGTGTTCGGCGCCATGATCTCCTACATCCTGCAAGCCACCGCCTTCATCCGCCTGCGCGTCAACTACCCGCGCATCGAGCGGCCCTATCTGAGCCCCTTGGGCATCCCCGGCGCGGTCGCCACCATCGCCATTGCCGCCGTGACGCTGGCGTTCCAGCTGAGCGACCCGGTCTACCGCCAGGGCGTGTACGGCGCGGCGATCTGGTACGTGGCCGGCCTGCTCTACTTCGCGCTCTACCGCCGACGCCATCTCGTGCTGTCGCCGGAAGAGGAGTTCGCGCGGCGCGCGGCGGCGTAGCGCACGCATCGCGGATCGTCACGGCCGCCTCGGTCCGGCGCGACGCAAGGCGCTTGGCGGCGCCGGGCAATCCGCGCTATCGATGGCCCCGGGGAATTGCACAGGGGGACGTCGATGGAGCCACGCCAGGTCAAGACCGCCGCCGATGCGCGCAGGATCGTCGAGGCGCGCGGGCTAACGCACGTCAAGGTCGGCGTGGTCGACAGCGACGGGATCGTGCGCGGCAAGTACATGGCGCGCGACAAGTTCTTCTCGGCGCTCGAGGGCGGGTTCGGCTTCTGCGACGTGGTGCTGGGCTGGGACTCCAACGACCAGCTCTACGACAACACGACCTACACGGGCTGGCACACGGCCTATCCGGACGCGTTCGTGCGCGTGCTGCCCGGGACCTGCCGCGCCGTCCCGACCGAAGGCGACATGCTGATGTTCATGGGCGAGTTCATGGGCCCGGCCGAGGCGGTCTGCCCGCGCGGCGCGCTGCGCCGGGTGCTCGCGCGCGCCAAGGACATGGGCTTCTCGGCCTACTGCGCCTTCGAATACGAGTTCTTCCTGTTCGAGGAAACGCCGCATTCGGTGCGCGAGAAGAACTACCGTGACCTGAAGCCGATCACGCCCGGATTCTTCGGCTATTCCGGGCTGCGCAGCTCGGTGCACCACGACTTCTACCACGACCTGCTGCGGCTGTCCGAGCAGATGGATTTCCGCCTGGAAGGCCTGCACACCGAGACCGGCCCCGGCGTGCTCGAGGCCGCCATCATGGTCGACGAGGCGATCAGCGCCGCCGACAAGGCGGTGCTGTTCAAGCTCTACACCAAGGTGCTGGCGCAGAAGCGCGGCTGGATGGCGACCTTCATGTCGAAATGGTCGAAGGACTGGCCCGGGCAGTCGGGCCACATCCACATGTCGCTCAAGGACAAGTCGGGCAAGTCGGCCTTCTTCGACGAGAAGGCCGAGCACAAGATGAGCAAGACCATGCGCCATTTCGTCGCCGGGCAGCAGAAGCTGATGCCCGAACTCCTGGCCATGGTGGCGCAGACCGTCAACGCCTATACGCGGCTGATCCCCGGCTTCTGGGCGCCGACCGAGGCGACCTGGGGCGTCGAGAACCGCACCACGGCGCTGCGCGTCATCCCGGGCTCGGCCAAGTCGCAGCGCGTCGAGTACCGCATCGCCGCGGCCGACGCCAACCCGTACATCATCCTCGCCGCGGCGCTCGGCTCCGGCCTGTGGGGCATCGAGCACAAGCTCGAGCCCCAGGCGCCGGTCAAGGGCAACTCCTACGCCGTCAAGCATCCGGCACGGCTCGGCCTGCCGCGCACGCTGTGGGACTCGGCCCAGGCGCTGAAGAAATCGAAAGCCGCCCGCGCGCTCTTCGGCGACGACTTCGTCGAGCACTACGCCGCCACGCGCGAGTGGGAGGAACGCGAGTACCGCCGCGCCATCACGGACTGGCAACTGCAGCGGTATTTCGAAATCATCTGAACGCCCCGCGGGACAACCGTCCGCGCACTCGTGAACACCTGAGCCACTGGAGCCCCATTCCGATGACCGATGCCGCCAAGCTCGTGGGCAACTGGAACTATCCGACGCAGGTGCGCTTCGGCGCCGGGCGCATCAAGGAGCTGGCCGCCGCCTGCAGGCAGCTCGGCATGAAGCGGCCGCTCCTGGTGACCGACATGGGGCTGAAGTTGCTGCCGATCGTGGCGGACGCGATCACGGCCAACGAGGCCGAGGGCGTGCCGACCGGCCTTTTCGGCGAGGTGCGCGGCAATCCCGTGGGCAAGAACCTGACCGACGGTGTCGCGGCGTTCAAGGCGGGCGGGCATGACGGCGTGATCGCCTTCGGCGGCGGCTCGGCGCTCGACACCGGCAAGACGGTCGCCTTCATGTCGGCGCAGGACCGGCCCTGGCTCGACTTCGCCGACTACGAGACCTGCATGAAGGCGGCGCGCACCGCGGCCCTGCCGCCGGTCGTCACCGTGCCGACGACGTCGGGCACCGGCTCCGAGGTCGGCCGCGCGGCGGTGTTCACCGACGAGGCGAGCAGGACCAAGAAGATCATCTTCCACCCGGCGATGATGCCGAAGATCGTGATCGACGACCCGGCGCTGACCATCGGTCTGCCACCCAAGATCACGGCTGCGACCGGCATGGACGCCTTCGCCCACTGCCTCGAGGCGCTCTGCACCGACTTCTATCACCCGATGGCCGACGGCATCGCCGCCGAGGGCATCCGCCTGGTGAAGGAGTTCCTGCCCGCCGCCTGCCGCGACGGCAAGAACCTGGAGGCGCGCGCCCAGATGATGTGCGCCGCCAGCATGGGGGCGACGGCCTTCCAGAAGGGGCTGGGCTCGATCCATGCGCTCAGCCATCCGGTCGGCTCGCTCTACGACACGCATCACGGCCTCACCAACGCCGTCTTCATGCCCTATGTGCTGGTCTTCAACCGCAGCGCCATCGACGGGAAGCTGGCCAGGCTCGCGGCCTATCTCGGCCTCAAGTCGGCCAGCTTCACGGCGTTCCTCGACTGGGTCATCGAGCTGCGCCAGGCGATCGGCATACCGCACACGCTCGAGGCGCTGGGCGTGCCGCTGAACGAAATGGCCCGCTTGGCGGACATGGCGGCCATCGACCCATGCGCGCCGGAGAACCCGGTCAAGATGGGGCCGGCGGAGATGCGCAAGGTCCTCGATGCGGCCGCCTCCGGGCGTCTGTGATTGCGCCGTCTGGCCGGCATTTCGCAGCGCAAACGAGTTACCAACCGGCCTTCGGTTTGACAGTGACGGGCGCCGCGCAGTAGCCTTTCGCCATTGTCGATCCAACGCGACGCCCAGGCACGGGTGGGTTCGTGTTCGAGGCGTGAGGGGCGGCGGCCAACGCCGTACCGGGAACAGGATCGGCACGGGGTCAGGGATTGAAGTCTGCAAGAACGATGCGCGCGTGCGGCGCGCTGCGTTGGCCCGGGGTTTGACGGGCCACGTAGCGGACCGAAATGCGGGCAGGTAACCACTTGGCGAACTCCAAGGAGAATGTCCCAATGGCGAAGCAACCGAGCCAATCGACCGCGGCGCTTCCTCCGTTCATGGCGCCCGACCTGGAGCAGATCTCGCGCCTCAACGCGGGCGGATTCGAGACCCTGATGCATTCCGGCAACGCGCTGATGAAGGCGGTCGGCGAGTTCAACACCGAACTGCTGGGCTTCACCAAGCAGCGGCTCGATGCCGGGCTCGCGGTCAGCCAGTCGCTGGCGAAGTGCAAGACGATGCAGGCGGCGATGGAACTGCAGATGGATTTCGCGCGCACCGAGGCGCAGATCTATCTGGACGAGGCGCGCAAGCTCATGGAGCTGACCGCGCAGGCGGCGATGACTGGCCTGAAGCCGCTGCAGCAAGCGGCCAACGGCCACGGCCGCGGCAACGGCAAGCGCTAGGCAGAACGCCCCGCGCGAATTCCTGCGGGCAGGGCAGGCCCGGGCGTCAGCGCTCGGTCTGCCCCACGCGCCTTAGCCACGCCAGGACTCCGCGCCAGCCCTCGGGCGGGGGATCGAGGATCAGGCCGACCCGCTTGATCTCGTTACCGATCTTGTCGAGCACGACCAGCGCGATCGGGCCAACGCGGGCCCGATCGCCGCGTCCGACGTTCTTGCCCAGCCTCTTCCGGATCGCCTCGGCCAGCGTGAGGTCGAGATCGCCGGCCTCGACCGTGATGCCGTAGCTCTCGGCCAGCTCGCGCATGCGCTGGGCGCCGTCGAGCACGAAGTCGCCGGCGCTCTCCGGCAGGTCGGTCGCGGTCGAAGCGAAGCGGCGCGAGAACCAGCGGTCGACGGCGAGGCTGTGCTCGGGCGACGTCAGCACCAGCGCCACGTCGTTGGCCTGCAGGCGCTCGAGGCTCTCCGGCGACAGCACCTGGTCGCCGCGCAGGACCGAGACGATATGCGTGCGCTCGGGCAGGCGCAGGTCGTGGAGCGGCCAGTCGGTCGCGCGGCTGTGCGGCTTCACCTCATAGGCGATCAGGTCGCGGTCGAGCGCGTGGATCAGGTCGACGTCGAGGCGGGGCGCGGGCTCGGGTACCGGCGGCAGCGCCAAGCCCAGCCGGCGCGCGACGAAGGGCATGCTCCAGCCCTGCACCGCCAGCGATACCAGCACCACGACGAAGGCTACCCGGAAGTAGCTGCGATCCGGATCGAGGCCGGCGAGGAACGGCAGCAACGCCAGGAAGATCGGGACCGCCCCGCGCAGGCCGACCCAGGAGACGAACAACTGCTCGCGCAGCGTGAAGCCGAACGGCGCCAGCGACAGCATCACCGCGATCGGCCGGGCCAGAACGATCAGCACGATCGCGACCGAGATCGCCAGCGGCGCCGCCTCGGCCAGCTGGGAGGGCGTGACCAGCAGGCCCAGCAGAAGGAACAGGACGATCTGTCCCAGCCAGGTCAGCCCGTCGAAGAAGCGCACGACCAGCTGCAATGCGCGCACGCGCCGGTTCCCGAACGCGATGCCGGCGACGTAGACGGCCAGGAATCCGCTGCCGTGGATCGTCTGCGTGCCGGCGAAGATCAGCAGGGCGCCCGCGAAGACCAGGATCGGGTACAGCCCGCCGCTCATCTCGATCCGGTTCACCAGCCAGGCGAGCGCAATGCCGCCAAGGAGCCCGACGACGAGGCCGATTCCCATCTGCTGCACGAACTGGGCGACCACCATCAGGTCGAGGGACGGCTGGTTTGCCTGCAGCATCTCGACGAACACGATGGTCAGGAAGACGCTCATCGGGTCGTTGGCACCGGACTCGACCTCGAGGGTCGCGCTCAGCCGGTCGGGCAGACCGATGCCGTGCTGACCCAGCAGGCCGAACACGGCCGCCGCGTCCGTCGCGCCGACGATCGAGCCGATCAGCATGGCGATGCGCCAGTCGACGCCGAAGACGACCCACAGAAAGCCGGCGACCACGCCCGCGGTCAGGATCACGCCGACGGTCGCGAGCCACAGCGACGGCGCCCAGGCCGTGCGGATCGCCGCCATCGGCGTGCGCAAGCCCCCGTCGAACAGGATGACCGCGACCGCGAGGCTGCCGATCAGGAAGGCGTTGCGCGCGTCGTCGTACTTGATGCCGAGCGGCCCATCCTCGCCGGCCAGCATGCCGAGCACCAGGAACACCAGCAGGATCGGCGCGCCGAAGCGTCGCGACACCAGGTGCGCGAACACGCTGGCGAGGATCAGGAGCGCGCCGAGCGCGAGCCACTGGAAGCCGAAGTCCATAGTTGGCTTGTGTCACGCCGGCGCGGGCGAACGCAACAGCAAACCGCTGCGGCGCCGCGTCAGAACTGGAAGTTCGGCGGCTCCCAGCCGACCAGCCATTCCCTGAGCGGCATGATCACCGGCTCGCGGCCGTTGTCGAAGAACGAGGAGTCGACCGCCCAGCGCTCGCCGCTGGCGATCTCGGTCATCACGGGCGTCACGTGCGGCAGCATCTTGGCGAAGAGCTGGCCGCGCCAAGCGACGGTCTCGGGCCGGTGCAGCGCGATGAGTCCTTCATCCTGCATCAGCACCAGGTAGGTGGTCGTGGTCACGGCCTCGTCGACGCAATCCATCTGCCCGGGCAGCGCGATCGCGTTCAGCGTTCCGCCCTTGTCGGCCTGCGTACCGGCGCGCTTGGCGGTCATCACCTCGAGCTTGGCCACGGCCTTCTTGATCCGCTCGCGCTCGTCGGCCGCGTCGGCAGGCGGCGGCGCGAACTCGGCGCGGATCTCCTTCCACTCCTCGGGCGCCAGGCGCACCTCGGTGCGGCTGGCGCAGCCATAGTCGTGGCAGACGGTGAACTTCTCCAGGGTCGGGCGCGGATTGCCCTTTTCCTCGATCCAGCCGAGCGCCGTGGTGGAATTGGTGAAATTGGTGGCGCAGCCGG
The DNA here is from genome assembly GCA_964557415.1 of uncultured Rhodospirillaceae bacterium. Lineage (GTDB taxonomy): Bacteria > Pseudomonadota > Alphaproteobacteria > JAEULC01 > JAEULC01 > JAEULC01. The sequence continues at coordinate 37,870 of CAZLBB010000030.1, read as the reverse complement.
CGAGCAGGCCCGCCGCCGCCATCATCCCCAGCGCCTTGAGCACCGCTCGCCTCGGCCTCATGCCCCGCCTCCGGCCACGCGACGCAGACCGTACACTGCCGGCCAGCCAGGGCCAAGGGGCCGGCGCTCGGGCCGCCCTAGCCGGCCTCGTCGAGCGACAGCAGGCTGGCGTTGCCGCCGGCCGCGGTCGTATCGATCGACAGGGTGCGCTCGGTGGCGAAGCGGTGCAGATAACGCGGGCCGCCGGCCTTGGGCCCGGTGCCGGACAGGCCCTCGCCGCCGAAGGGCTGCACGCCGACCACGGCGCCGATCATCGAGCGGTTGACGTAGGTGTTGCCGACCGCCAGGCGCTCGTGCACGTAGCGCACCGTCTCGTCGATTCGGCTGTGGATGCCAAGCGTCAGGCCGTAGCCCGTGGCCCGGACCTGGTCGATCACCTGGTCGAGCCGGTCGGCGGCATAGCGCACGACGTGCAGGATCGGGCCGAACACCTCGCGTTCGAGACGCTTGAGGCTGTCGATCTCGACCATGAGCGGCGCGAAGAACGTGCCGTGCTCGGTGCCCGGTCCCGGCTTCAACCGGCGGATGATCCTGCCCTCGCGCGCCATGCGCTCGGCGTGCCTGTCCAACGCCGCCTTGGCGTCGGCGTCGATCACCGGGCCGACATCGGTCGACAGAAGCGCCGGGTCGCCGACCACGAGCTCGTCCATCGCTCCGGCCAGCATGGCCAGCAGCCGGTCGGCGATATCCCGCTGCACGAACAGGACGCGCAGCGCCGAGCAGCGCTGCCCGGCGGAATGGAAGGCGGAGACGATCGCGTCGTTGGTTACCTGCTCGGGCAGGGCCGAGGAATCGACGATCATCGCGTTCTGCCCGCCGGTCTCGGCGATCAGCGGCACGATCGGCCCCGGCCGGTCGGCCAGCGTACGCTGGATCGCCTTGGCCACCTCGGTCGAGCCGGTGAAGGCGATGCCGGCGATGCACGGGTCGCGCGTCAGCGCCGCCCCGACCGCCTCGCCCGAGCCGGGCAGCAGGTGCAGCACGTCGCCAGGCACGCCGGCGCGGTGCAGGATCGCGACCGCCCTGGCGGCCACCAGCGGCGTCTGCTCCGCCGGCTTGGCGACGACGGCGTTGCCGGCGGCCAGCGCCGCGGCGATCTGGCCGGTGAAGATGGCAAGCGGAAAGTTCCAGGGGCTGATGCAGGCGAACACGCCGCGGCCGCGCAGCTCCAGCCGGTTGACCTCGCCGGTCGGGCCGGGCAGCGTCAGCGGCTCGTCGAAGTCGGCGCGCGCGCGCTGCGCGTAGTAGCGGCAGAAATCGACCGCCTCGCGCACCTCGGCCAGCGCGTCCGGTATGGTCCGGCCGCCTTCGCGCACGACCACGGCCATCAGTGCCGCCCGCTCCTGCTCCATCAGCTCGGCGGCGCGCTCCAGGCACTGGGCGCGCTCGCGCGCCGGAAGGCGGTCCCACTCGGTCTGCGCCCGCTCGGCGCGCGACAGCGCCTCCGCGACCATGGCGCCGTCGGCCGCCGCCGCCTCGCCGATGACGCGGCGCCGGTCGGCGGGGCTGGTCACTTTCTCGGCCCGGAGGTGGCGCTCGACGCCGCCGATCACCGGCCCGGCATGCCAGCGCCCCTGCTCCGCCGCCGTCATGTCCCTGGCGAGCGGCTCCAGCACGGCCGGGTCGCTCAGGTCGATGCCGGCGCTGTTCGGCCGCTCCGGCCCGTACAGGTCGCGCGGCAGCGGGATGCGCGGATGCGGCTTCGCCGGCAGGCGGCGCACCGCGGCGACCGGATCGGCCACGATCGTGTCGATCGGCGCCTTCTCGTCGACCAGGCGGTTGACGAAGGACGTGTTGGCGCCGTTCTCCAGGAGCCGGCGCACGAGATAGGCGAGCAGCTCCTCGTGACCGCCGACCGGCGCGTAGACGCGGCAGGGGCGGTTCATCTTGTCGGCGCCGACCACCTCCTCGTACAGCGTCTCGCCCATGCCGTGCAGGCGCTGGAACTCCCAGTCGCGCCGGTTGCCGGCCAGCTCGGCCACCACCGCGACCGTGTGCGCGTTGTGCGTGGCGAAACAGGGGTAGAACGCCTGCTGGTCGGCCAGCAGCGCGCGGGCGCAGGCGATGTAGGACACATCGGTCGACGCCTTGCGCGTGAAGACCGGATAGCCGTCCAGCCCGCGCTCCTGCGCGCGCTTGATCTCGCTGTCCCAGTAGGCGCCCTTGACCAGCCGCACCATCAGCCGGCGCTTGTGACGGCGCGCCATGTCGGCCAGGCAGTCGATCGCCGCCAGCCCGCGCTTCAGGTAGGCCTGCACGGCGAGGCCGAAGCCTTCCCAGCCGGCGAGCGCCGCGTCGCCCGACACGGCCTCGATCAGCTCGAGCGACAGGTCGAGCCGGTCGGCCTCCTCGGCGTCGACCGTGAGACCGATGCCAGCGCCGCGCGCGCGGCGCGCCAGCTCCGCCAGGCGCGGCACCAGCTCGTCGAGCGCGCGCTTGCGCTGCGCCAACTCGTAGCGCGGATGCAGCGCCGACAGCTTGACCGAGATGTTCGGCGCGTCGTGGATGCTCGGCGCGCCTTTCGCAGCCCGGCCGATCGCATCGATCGCGCCGCGATAGGATTCCATGTAGCGCTCGGCGTCGCCCGCCGTGCGCGCCGCTTCGCCCAGCATGTCGTAGGAATGGCGGTAGCCCTGGCGCTCGGCCGGCTTGGCGCGCTCCAGCGCCTCGCCGATCGTGCGGCCCATGACGAACTGCCGGCCCATGATGCGCATGGCCTGGGTCACGGCGGCGCGAATGACCGGCTCGCCGCTGCGCGCCAAGAGGCGCCGCATCACGCCGGTCCAGTCGCCCCCATCGTTGTGGTTGGGGCCGCCGTCCTCCGGGCCGACGATCCGCCCGGTCAGCATCAGCGCCCAGGTCGAGGCGTTGACGAACAGCGACTCGCTCTGCCCGACATGGCGCTCCCAGTCGGCGCCGCCGATCTTGTCGCGGATCAGCCGGTCGGCCGTGTCGGCGTCGGGGATGCGCAGCAGCGCCTCGGCCAGGCACATCAGCACGACGCCCTCGCGGCTCGACAGCGCGTATTCGTGCAGGAAGGCGTCGAGCCCGCCCTGGCGCGTGCGCTTGCGCCGCACCTCGCGCACCAGCCGGCGCGCCGTGTCGGCGACGCGGTCGAGCGCGTCCGACGGCAGGCTGGCGCGGCCGAGCAGTGCCTCGACGCATTCGGTCTCGTCGGCGCGGTGCAGCGCGCGGACGGCGGCGCGCAGCTCGGTCGGTCGCGGCAAGGGGTCGGCGAAGATCATGGGCGCAGTCTACATCGCTGGACCGGACGGCGGGTGCATCGAGGGACAATGCCATGTAATGACAGGAAGGTCATGAGCGCCTAACGTCGCCCCCGCCCGATGCCCAAGCTGATCTACCTGGTCACCGAGGACTGGTACTTCCTGTCGCATCGCCTGCCCATGGCGCGCGCGGCGCTTGCGGCCGGATTCGAGGTCGTCGTGGCGACGCGCGTCAACCGGCCGGAGGACCGCGCCGCCATCGAGGCCGAAGGCTTCCGCATCACCGCGCTCGACTGGCGGCGCGGCGGGCGCAATCCCTTGAGCGAGCTCAAGGCGGTCGCCGCCATCGTCCGGCTCTACCGCCGCGAGCGGCCCGACATCGTGCACCACGTCGCCATGAAGCCGGTGCTGGAGGGCAGCCTCGCCGCCTGGATCGCCGGCGTTCCCGCCATGGTCAACGCGCTGACCGGCCTCGGCGCGCTGTTCATCGGCAGCGACACGGCGACGCGGGCGATGGGTCCGTTCGTCCGCGTGGCATTGCGCTTCCTGCTGGCGCGCGGCCATGGGCGCCTCCTGATGCAGAACCCGGACGACCTCGACCTGCTGGTGCGCCGGGGCATCGTCGCACGAGCGCGCGCCGTGCTGATCCCCGGCTCCGGCGTCGACCTCGCCCGCTTCGCGCCGTCGCCCGAGCCGTCCGGCGCGCCGGTGGCGGCGCTGGTCGCGCGCATGCTGTGGGACAAGGGCGTCGGCGAACTGGTCGAAGCCGCAAGGTTGCTGAAAGGCCGCGGCGTCGGCTTGCGCATCCGTCTGGTCGGCCCGCGCGACGACCACAATCCGGCGTCGATCCCGCAGGCGACGCTGGAGCAATGGGTGCGCGAGGGCCTGATCGAATGGCCCGGCGCGGTCGGCGACATCGCCCAGTTGTGGCGCGACACGGCGATCGCCGTGCTGCCGTCCTACCGCGAGGGCCTGCCCAAGGCCCTGCTCGAGGCCGCCGCCGCCGGCCGGCCGATGGTCGCGACCGACGTGCCGGGCTGCCGCGAGATCGTGCGCCACCAGGAGACGGGCCTGCTGGTACCGCCGCGCGACCCGGTCGCGCTCGCCGACGCTCTGGCTCGCCTCGCCGGCGATGCCGCCCTGCGCCGCCGCCTCGGCGCCGCGGCGCGCCGCTTGGCGGAGCAGCGCTTCGGCGACGCCGCTGTCGCCGCGGCCGTCGTGGGGCTCTACCGCGATCTCCTGGCGGCCGCGCGGCGATGACGGATGACGGATCGAACGCCTTTCCCACGCGCTTCGTCGGTGACGCGAGGAACGCGCCATCCGGGCGGGCGGTGACGCTGGCCATCGCGGCCAAGTCCCTGCCCTGCCTGCACAATCCGGTCGGTGACGGATGGTGGCGCTTGCCGCGGCAGGCCGCACGGCGACGCGCGCCGACCGGAGGCCCGCCGGCAATGCCCGAAGTGCAACATCAGGCAGATTGTTCAACCGTGTGACTCTTTTCCCGTGTCTCACCCGAGGGGTTCAGTCCAACGGCTGATGACGGATGACGGGTGGTGACTGGCTCGCCACATGATCCATGCGGGAACGCGCCACTGCAGCAGGGGCGGTGGCCCGCCGCGCGGCCCCCTGCGCGCCACGCGCGTCACCGGAAGAACGGCGGCTTTCCGCGCTTCGTCGCCAGTGACGCGGGTGACGGACCGCCGGCCGAGGCGCGGTCGCCGCGCGTCGCGGCCCGGGCCGTCCGGGTCCAAGCGCGAACAAACCGCAACGGCCGGTCGGGCACGGGATTTCCGGAAGCCTGAATCAAAAAGGCCCGCCGCAGCGGGCCCTGTGGCCAAGACGCGGCGCGAAGGGCGCCTGTCCGAGACTGTCGATTACCTACGCTTCGACCGCACGGCAGTCAAGCCATGCCGTCGGCGGCGTCGGCTGTTCATTCCTGGCAGAGATGGCGCGCCCTCGCGAACGGGTGCGGCAGCCGCTCCCGCGACTTGACCTTCCACGCCGGCCACCGATACTGAAGGCATGGATTGGCGACAACATATCAGCACCGATCCTGCCGTTTGCCACGGCAAGGCGTGCATCAAGGGGACGCGCATCATGGTGTCCGTGGTGCTCGACAACCTTGCGGCGGGGCAGTCCGTGGATCAGATCGTGCAGTTCTATCCGACGTTGCGTCGGGAGGACGTGGCTGCAGCGATGGCCTACGCCGCCGAGCTGGCGCGCGAGCGCGTCGTGTCGACCAGCGCCGCGTGAATTTCAAACTCGACGAGAACCTATCGCCTTCGCTGGCCGAGATGTTCGTCGCGACCGGCCATGATGCTCATTCGGTCGTGCTGCAAGATCTCGGCGGCCAGTCCGACGAGCGGGTAATCGAAGCCCGCCGCCGCGAGCGTCGAGCATTGGTCACGCTGGATCTGGACTACGCGAACATCCATGCATACCCACCGGCAACATATGCGGGGATCGTCGTACTGCGCTTGGCGAGCCAGGGACACGCTGTTGTCGAAGCCGCAATCCGTCGCATGCTGACGCTCCTGACGCGAGAGCCGCTCGTCGGCATGCTTTGGATCGTGGAGGAACACCGCATCAGAATTCACGAATAGCGGCGAGGCGGCGAAAGAGACTCCATTCATCCAGGCGCCCGCCGCCCGCGCATGCGGCCTGGAGCCCGCCCATGGCGAACCGCATCCTCGATCGCATCCAGGCGCTCGATCCCGTGCGCGACCACCGCGAGATCATGTTACTTTCCACCTGCTACGAGTTCTCGTTCGACACGACGCGGGCGCTGGAATTCGCGCTGTTCCGCACATTCGCGGTGCCGAGCAGCGCCCGCCTGCTCGACCGAACCGGCGAGTTCCGCCGGCGGCCGCCGAAGCGCTACGACGACACCTCCATCATCGTCAGCGAGATGATGGAATGGGGCTACGACAGCAGGCGCGGCGCGGCAGCGCACCGAAATGCGCCATCGCAGCTACAACGAGCCCTATCGGATGGAACAGGTCGGCCCGCCCTACATGCAGGCGGAACGCCTCGGCGATTTCTCCGCGGGCGGAAGGAAAAATTAACCGTCAATTAAAACCGTCCCGCAACACATTCGGCGCAACCTGGGCAGCGGGAGACCGACCGCCCGTCCAGAAAGGACAAGCGCCCATGAATCGCGTGGCCCATCACCTGTCGCAGGCCTTCAGCGTCGTCACCGTTTTGGTCTTGATGGCCGTCTGGCTCGTCGTGCGCGTTTGAGCGCCTCTTCCGCCGCTTCCGCGCTGCGGTAGCGGAACACGCATTGCGCCGTGGCCAGGATCTGGCCGTCCGGCCCGTGCACCTCCGAGCGGGCGAAGAACAGCCGCGCGCCGCCGCCGGTCTTGTAGCCGACCGTGCGCAGCGTACCCTTGCTGACGTTGCTGATGAAGCTCGTCGTGATCGACACGCTGTGGCCAAGGCGCGGCGGCTCGTCCGGCGCGTGATACGTGCCGGCATAGCCGCAGGCGGCGTCGAGCAGCGTCATCAGCACGCCGCCATGCACGAACCCGCCGCGGTTGATGTGGCGCGGACCGACCTTCAGCTCGAGCTCGGCATGGTCGCGCTCCCATTTCACCACGCGGAACCCGACCGTCCGCGCGAACGAGGCCATCGGCACGAACCGGCTCGCGCCGCCCTTCTTCCTTGCCATTCGTCTCACCTTCGGTGGTCGCGCAGAATCTCCCGCGCCGCGTTGTAGCCCGGAATGCCCGAGACGCCGCCGCCGGGATGGGCGGACGAGCCGCAGAGATAGAGCCCGAGGATCGGGCTGCGGTAATCGGCGTAGCGCGGCGCCGGGCGCTGGAAGAAGAGCTGGTCGGGCGTGAGCTCGCCATGGAAGATGTGGCCTTGCGGCAGGCCGATCAGCTCCTCGAGGTCGGGCGGCAGCAGCACCTGCATGTCGATCACGCCGGACGAGAAACCCGGAGCGAAGCCGTCCATCGTGCGCATCACCGTGTCGACGAAGCGGCCGCGCTCGTTGTTCCAGTCCCTGCCCTCGAGCTTGTAGGGCGCATGCCCGCCGAACAGGTTGACCACGTGCTTGCCCTTGGGCGCCAGCGTGTCGTCGACGATCGTCGGCACCACCGGCGTGATGAAGGGATTCTGCGAGAAGTCGCCACGCTTGGCATCGTCGTAGGCGCGCTCGAGGTATTCAATCGTCGGCCCCAGGTGCACGTAGGTCGGATAGTCGAACCCGGCCTTGGCCTTGTCGAAGGCCCTGTACTGCGGCGGCCGCTCGCAGGCGACGTTGATCTTGAACGCCGTGGAAAAGGTCTTGAAGGTCTCGATCTCGCGCACGAACTCCGCCGGCAGCTCCTTGCGCTCGACCAGCGCGAGGTAGAGATGTTTGGCGTTGGCGTTCGATGCCACGACCGGTGCGCGGATCTCCTCGCCCGACTTGAGGACGACGCCGATGGTCCGGTCGCCCTGCACGAGGATGCGCTCGACCGGCGCGTTGACGCGGACCTCCATGCCCCAGCGCCTGCCCGACTCCGCGATGGCGTTGGAGATGGCGCCCATGCCGCCGCGGACGAAGCCCCAGCCGCCGGCGCCGGCATGCTCGCCCATGACGTGATGCATCAGCACATAGGCCGTGCCGGGCGTCTTCGGGCCCGCGAAGGTGCCGATCGAGGCGTAGTAGGCCAGCACCGCCTTGATCACGTCGTGCTCGAACCAGCGCGACAGGAAGTCGTAGACCGACTGCGTCATCAGGTCGGCGATGCGGTAGATCTGCCCGGCCGCGTCGCGGTAGCGCCATATGAGCGACGCCGTGGCCTTGAAGCTCTTCCAGTCGCGCCGCGACGGATCGACCGGCGTCTCGTAGAGCAGCCGGCGCACGACGTTGGTCGCCTCGCGCAGCGCCTGGTCGAACGCGGGATAGATCTCGGCGTCGCGCTTGGAGAAGCGGGCGAACTGCTGTTGGGTCTTTTTCACGTCGTCGTGGAAGACGATGTAGTCGCCGTCCTCCAGCGGCACGAACAGGTCGTTGGCCGGCAGGACGACCAGCCCGAACTTGCGCAGCTCCAGGTCGTTGATGACGCGCGGGCTCAAGAGGCTCATCACGTAGGACGCGACCGACCAGCGGAAGCCCGGCACGACCTCTTCCGTCACCGCCGCCCCGCCGATCAGGTGCCGGCGCTCCAGCACCAGCACCTTAAGGCCCGCCTTGGCCAGATACGCGCCGCAGGTCAGGCCGTTGTGGCCGCCGCCGACAATGAGCGCGTCGTAGTTGCCGCCCGCCATGCTTCCCCCCTCGCGCGACGGCGCGCAGTCTGGACCGGCGGCGCGTACGTGGTCAATCGCGCTGGCGGCAGCGATTCATTGCGGAAGCTTCGCGTCGGGCGCGCATCTCAGGCGGCACGCCACACCACGGGAAACGCCTCGGAATCCATCGGCGCCCCGGGCCTGGGGCCGCCGGTCGCGGGCGGCGGCGGCGACATGAAGCCCTGGCGCGGCGCGAACACGGCGTCGTCGCCGGTGTAGCGCGCGGCGAAGGCGCGGCGGCGGCCGGCGGTCCTGTTGCCCGGCGCGCCGTGCAGGGTGAGGCCGTGGAAGGCGATGCAGTCGCCAGGCGCGAGGTCCCAGGCAAGCAGCCGGTATTTTTCCGGCTCGGCGTCGATGTCGGGCACGGCCTCGAAGCGCGCGTCCTTGTCCGGATGGTCCTTGCCGTCGGCGAAGCGCGCCGGCGCGTACCACTTGCCCCAGCGGTGCGAGCCGGCGACGTAGCGCACGCAGGTCGCAATGGGCACGGGATCGAGCGGGATCCACAGCGAGCAGATCTGGTCACCGTCGACGAAGTAGTAGGGCTGGTCGTGGTGCCAGGGCGTCCTCTCTTCCGTGCCCGGCTCCTTCACCAGCACGTGCTCGTGGAACAGGTTGACCTTGGCCGCGCCCATCAGCCGCGCCGCCAGGCCGGCGGCGGGCGAGTTGGCGAGGAAATCGCGGTACTCGGCAATGCGCGGCCAGTTGCAGTAGTCGCCGAAGAACAGACCGGGCTTGCCCTCGGGCGTGTAGCGCTTCGCGTACGGGCCCGGCTCGGCCATGTTGCGGTCGAGGCCGCGCGCCAGCGCCGCGATCCAGTGCGGCGCGAACACGCCGCGGAGCGCGACCGCGCCGTCGCGCCGATAGGCCTCGATCTCCGCGTCCATCTGATTCCCCGCCGTGGCGGCCGATCGCCGTCCGCGCCGCCGGCCAGTCTGTTGCCGCGGCACTGCCGGCGTCAATGCACGCATCGATCCGGGCGCGGCGCGCCCGGATCGATACGCCCTTCCGGGGCGAGATATGCCAGGTCGGCATGGGTCGGCCGCGCGCCGGATGCCCACGCCGACGTTTGCCGGCGGGCCCCGACGCGATATGAATCCGCGACAACAATCCGCCGCCGCTTCGGGAGATGGAGGGAACGATGTCCCGCGACTGGATCACCGTCGAGACCAAGGACGGCGTCGCCACGCTGACCCTGGTGAACCCGCCGCTCAACCTGGTGACGCTCGGCCTCACGCGCGCGCTCAGCGACCGTCTCGACCGGCTCGCCGCCGATCCGGCCTGCCGCGTGCTGGTCGTCACCGGCACGGGCGAGCGCGCCTTCTGCGCCGGCTCGGACATCAGCGAGTTCCGCAACCTGACCGCGCCGGGCGAGGCGGTCGACAAGAAGATGCGCAAGGAGAACGAGACCTACTCCAAGCTCGACGACTTCCCCAAGCCGACCATCGCCGCGGTCAGCGGCCTCGCCTTCGGCGGCGGGCTGGAGCTCGCGGTGTGCTGCGACCTGGTCGTGTGCGAGGAAGGCACGCGCCTCGCGCTGCCCGAGATCAAGCTTGGCGTCTTCCCCGGCAGCGGCGGCACGGTGCGCGTGACACGGCGCATCGGCGAGGCGCGCGCCAAGGAGATGATCTTCTTCGGCGAGCCGATCGCGGCCGAGACCGCGCTGAGCTGGGGCCTGATCAACCGCATCGCGCCCAAGGGCGAGGCGCTGAAGATGGCCAAGGCCATGGCGCAACGCCTGGCCGAGCGGCCGAACAAGGCGCTGCAGATCGCCAAGCGCGCCGTCGACATGGCCTTCGACATGACCGAGGACCAGGCGATCGCCGCCTCCCTGCCGCTCAGCGACCAGGCCTTCACCAGCAACGACTGCAAGGAAGGCGTGCGCGCCTTCTTCGCCAAGGAACCGCCGCGCTTTACGCATTCGTGACTTCATCTTCCCTCACGCGGCGTAGCCGCATTGCAGAAGATTCACACGGAGACGCGGAGGAAGAGGTTTCGCCTCTTCTCCGCGTCTTCGCGTCTCCGCGTGAGTCCCTTTACGGCCTTCGGCCGCGCGGGGAGAAATCCGCGTCAACTTACGCTTCGAACGAACGCCGCGGAGCGCGCCAAGAGGGATTCCCGCGCCTCGATGTGCGGGACGTGGCCGCAGCCGGGGATCAGGAACGACTCGGCCGGGCCGGAGACGCCCGACACGATGGCGTCGACCTGGGCCCTGGTGCCGTGCGCGTCGACCTCGCCCTGCACGGCGAGCACCGGGCAGGTGACCAGCTTCAGGCGGTCGGCCATCGACCAGCCGCCGGGCGCCAGGCGCAGCCAAGTCTCGTTCCAGGCGCGGAACACGGTCTCGGTGTTGGCGCCGTGGTGACGGGCCAGGCGCTGCTTCAGATCGGTCGTGGCGAAGGCCTCGGCCGCGGCGCCGAGCGCCGATCGCGTCGCCGGCTCCAGGAACACGTGCGCGGCCACGGTGACGCAGGCGGCGGGGCGCGCCGGGAAGGCGGCGGCGAACAGCAGCGCGATCGAGCCGCCGTCGCTGTGGCCGAACAGGATTGGCCGCGCGATGCCGAGGGCGTCGAGCAGCGCCGGCAGCACCTGCTCGGCCTCGATGCGCAGGAAATCGTCCGGCCGCGGCAGCGCGACCGGATCGGAGCCGCCATGGCCGAGCCGTTCGTAGACGAGCCCGGCCATGCCGGATGCGGCGCAGAGCGCGTCGGGAAAGTCGCGCCATTGCGTGATGCTACCGAGCCCCTCGTGCAGGAACACGATCGTCATGGCGCCGGGATCGCCGGCGATGCGGCGATAGCGCAGCCTCTTCCCGCCGATGGCGGCGAAATCGTAAGCTGCAGCCGCGCTCATCGGGAGGGGAATCCCGCGCCATGCCGCATCTGACGCTCCGCGACGGCGACCGGCTCTTCTACGAGACCCACGGCGACGGCCCGCCTCTGGCGCTGGTACCGGGCCTGGGCGGCACGATGGCGTTCTGGCAACCGCACGTGGCGGCGTTCGCGCGGCGCCATCGCGTGATCCTGCACGACCATCGCGGCACCGGCCAGAGCACGCGCGCCGAGATCGAATACTCGGTCGGGCAGATGGCCGACGACCTGCTGCAGCTGCTCGACCATCTCGGCGTCGCCGAGGTCGACCTCGCCGGGCATTCCACCGGCGGCGCGATCGGCCAGACCATCGCGCTCGACCGGCCGGAGCGGATTGGCCGGCTGGTGCTCAGCGCCACCTGGACCCACGGCGACGGGTATTTCACCAAGCTGTTCGACCTGCGCGCCGAGATGATGCGGCTCGAAGGGCCGCTCAACTACGCGCGCGGCACCTCGATCTTCGGGCTGCCGGCCGCCTATGTGCGCGACCACGCGGCCGAACTCGCCATCGAGGAGCAGGCCCAGGCGGCGGCGACGACGCCGGCGATCATGCTGGCGCGCATCGCCGCGATCCAGCGCTTCGACCGCCGCGCCGAGCTGCCGCGCATCCGGCACAAGACCCTGGTGTTCGGCGCGCGCGACGACCAGATCACCCCCGCCTATTTCAGCGAGGATCTGGCGCGGGCGATCCCCGACGCGCGTCTGGTCATTTTGCCGCAGGGCGGGCATTTCTATCCGCGCGTGCACCCGCAGCTGTTCCAGGAGACGGTGCTGGGGTTCCTGGCGGGGCGCTAGCCCTACTTCGCCCTTATGTCCCTGCCCTTCGGCCGCGTGCCCGGACGGTCGCCGGCCATGGTCTGCTTGAGGAACGCCAGCAGCGCGTTGAGCCGTCCCGACGACTGCTCGCGCACGGCCTTGGCGTCGCAGCCGGACCAGTCGTAGAAGCCCTTGCCGGTGCTCAAGCCCAGGTTGCCGGCGGCGATCATCGCCTGGACGTCGGCGTTGGCGGGACCGGGCGGCGCCAGGGTCGGCACGATCTCGCGCTGCGCCAGCGCATGCACGCCAAGCCCGCTGATGTCCTTCTGCTGGATCAGGCCGGTGATGCACATGCGCGGCCCCAGCATGGTCTTGGCGACGTTGTCGACGTCTTCGACCGTCACGATGCCCTTGGAGATCAAGTAGTACGACTCGTGCAGGATCGCGTGCTGCAGCCGGTTCACCAGGAACCCGTTGATCGGCCGGCGCAGGACGATCGGGTCCTTGCCGGCGCGGCGCATGGCGTCGGCCGTGCGCTCCAGCGCCGCGGGGTCGGTCTCGCCGCTCGACACCACCTCGACCAGCGGGATGACGTCGGCCGGCTGGAAGTAGTGCGCGCCGAGGAAGCGCGCGGGATGCTTCATGCCGGCGAAGAGCCGGCCCAGGTCCAGGCTCGACGTGTTGCTGGCGATCAGGGTCGTGGCCGGATAGGCGGATTCGAGCCGGTGAAACAGCGCGCGCTTGGGTTCCATCTCCTCGGGCACCGATTCGACCACCAGGTCGGGCGCCTCCGGCGGCGGGGCGCCGACCACGCGCACGCCCTCGATCGGGCCCAGGCTGCCGGCGCGTCGGCTCATCAGCGCGGTGTCGAAACCGTGGGCGGCGAAGCTCCTGGCGATGCCGATGCCCATGACGCCCGCGCCGACGACGAGGACGCGGCGGATCGGCGCGGAAGCGGACGTGCTGGCGGTCATGCGTCATTCCCCCTGTTGCCGCCCATGCATTATTTGCGGGCGGGGCTTGCTGCAAGCGCTTTCGCGCTTCCTTGAAAGCGGGCGGAGGGAGTGACAGAATTGCCGCAATCGGCCCAGGGGCCTTGCGGAGGAAACGACATGGCACGCTTCAAGGACTACGTGCCGCACGGCGTCATCCCGGCGACGCTGCTGGCGTTCAACGAGGACCTTTCGATCGACGAGGCGGAAACCCGCCGCCACCTGCGCCACGTCGCCGCGGTGAAGGGCATCTCGGCCATCACCGTCAACGGCCACGCCTCCGAGGTGCATGCCTGCACGTTCGACGAGCAGCGCCGCATCCTTGCAGTCTCGGCCGCCGAGATCGGCGACCGCGTGCCGCTGATCAACGGCGTCTATGCCGACGGCAGCCTCGAGGCCGCGCGCATCGCCAGGATGGCGGAGCAGGAAGGCGCGTCGGCCCTGCTCGTCTTCCCGCCCAACAGCATGAGCATGGGCGGGCAGCTGCGCCCCGAGATGGCCGAGGCGCATTTCAAGCGCGTCGCCGACGCGACCGACCTGCCGATCATCCTGTTCCAGTACCCGGCGCAGACCGGCCTCGGCTACCCGTTCGACACGCTGATGCGGCTGATCGAGGGCATCCCGCAAATCCGCGCCATCAAGGACTGGTGCGCCGACCCGGCGCTGCACGAGAAGCACATCCGCACGCTGCAGGGGCTGAAGCGCCCGGTCACCGTGCTGACCACGCACAGCGCCTGGCTGATGGCGTCGCTCTGCATGGGCGCGAACGGCCTGTTGTCGGGCGCCGGCAGCGTGATCGCCGACCTGCAGGTGGCGCTGTTCCAGGCCGTGCAGGCCAAGGACCTGCGCCGGGCCCAGGCGATCAACGACCGCATCGTCCCGCTGCAGCAGGCCTTCTACGCCCCGCCCTTCCTCGACATGCACAACCGCATGAAGGAATGCCTGGTCATGCTCGGCCGGCAGAAGCGCGCCGTGGTCCGCCCGCCGCTGATGAAGCTGAGCGACACGGAATTGAAGCGCCTGTCGGATGCGCTGCGCCACGCGGCGCTGGGCACGGAAGGCGCGCTGCCGCAGGCGGCGGAGTAGGCTCCAGAGGGCACCGAGTACTCGTCCTTCCACAAGCTCAGGACGAGGTGCCTTTCTTGTCCTCATCCTGAGCCTCCGGAGCATGACGAAGGGCGAAGGATGACCAACCCGCTCCTCGCGCCCGGGCGGATCGGCAACGTGACGATCCGCAACCGCGTGGTCATGCCGTCGATGACCACGCGCGGCGCCGACGCGGACGGCTTCGTCACCGATGACAGCATCGCCTGGTTCGTCGCGCGCGCGCGCGGCGGCACCGGGCTGGTCACGGTGGAGATGGCCTCGCCCGAGCGCGCCGGGCGGCACCGCTTGCGCGAACTCGGCATCTACGACGACCGGTTCCTGCCCGGGCTCAGGCGCCTCGTGGCGGCGATCCATGCCGAGGGCGCCGGCGCCTCGATCCAGCTTGGCCACGGCGGCGGGCACACGCGGCGCGACATCTGCGGCGAGACGCCGATCGCGCCCTCGGCCATTCCCCATCCGGTGCAGGAAGTGACCTTCGCCACGATCGTGCCCGAGGCCATGTCGCGCGCGCGCATCGCCGAGACGACGGCGGCGTTCGTCGGCGCGGCGCGGCGCGCGCGCGAGGCCGGCTTCGACATGGTCGAGCTGCACGCCGCGCACGGCTACCTGATCTCGCAATTCCTCAGCCCGTTCGAGAACCGGCGCGACGACGAGTACGGCGGCAGCCTGGAGAACCGCGCCCGCTTCGGCCTCGACATCCTGGCCGCGATCAAGGCCGCCATGCCGGATTTCCCCGTCGTTTTCCGCATGAACGGCGACGACTTCTTCCCCGGCGGCATGACCGAGGAGGAAGGCCGCCAGGTCGCGCTCTGGGCCGCCGAGCGCGGCGCCGACGCGCTGCACGTCTCGGGCGGGCACTATCGCTCGCTGCCCTCGGGCGCCGTGATGATCCCGCCGATGTGGATGGAGGAGGCGCCGTTCCTGCACTACGCGGCCTGGCTCAAGCCGCGCGTCCGGGTGCCGGTGATCGCGGTCGGGCGCCTGGGCGACCCCGCGATCGCCGCCGCCGCGCTGGCCGAGGGCAAGGCCGATTTCATCGCGCTCGGCCGCACGCTGGTCGCGGATCCGGACTGGGTCAACAAGGTCGCGGCCGGAAGGCCGGTGCGCCGCTGCCTCGCCTGCAACACCTGCGTCGACGCGATGCGCACCGGGGCGCGCATCGGCTGCGTCGTCAACGCCGCCGCCGGGCGCGAGCGCGTCACGGCCGAAGCGCGTCCGCCGCGCGGCGAGGCCATCGCGGTGATCGGCGCCGGCCCGGCCGGACTCACCTATGCGGCTCTCGCGGCCGAGGCCGGCAACCACGTGACCGTGTTCGAGCGCGAGGCCCGCGCCGGCGGCTCGTTCCGCTGGGCCGGCAAGGCACCGATGTTCCAGGGCGTCGAAGCGCGCGAGCGCGCCCTGCTGGCCTATGTCGACTCGATGGTGGCCATCTGCGAAACCGCCGGCGTCGCCTTCCGCTACGCGACGGACCCGACACGCGATCCGGCGCTGCTCGTGCCGTTCGACCGCGTGGTGCATGCGACCGGCGCGCGGTTCGCGCCGGCGGTCGGCCCGCTGACGCGGTTCGTCCTCGCCAGCGGCGCGGCGCGGCTGCCGGGCCTCAGCGCCCTGCTGTCGCGTCCGGGCCTGCGCGAGTGGCTTTACTATCGCGCGCGCTCGCCGGCGCCCGAAGCCGCCGCGCGCGCCCTCCGCCCCGGCCAGGTCGTTCAGGTGATCGGCGACGCGCGCCGCCCGGGCAAGAGCCAGGATGCCGTCGCCGACGCCCTAACCGCCGCGCTGTTTCCCGACGGCGCCCCGCCGCACGCGTTCCGCCGCGCCGCCTGAGCTTCCTTACGCATCAGCAACAGGACTTCCGCTCCATGCTCGACCTTCTCAAAGGCATCCGCGTCGTCAGCTTCAATCACTTTCTGCTCGGCCCCGTCGGCATCCAGGCGCTCGGCGACCTGGGCGCCGACGTGATCGCGGTCGAAACGCCGGACGGCGCCTGGCAGCGGCACTGGAGCGGGGCGAACAAGTTCGCCGACGGGCAGAGCATGCTGTTCCTGGTCGGCAACCGGAACAAGCGCAGCGTCGCGATCGACCTCAAGTCCGGCAAGGGCAAGGAGATCGCGCTCAAGCTGTGCCGGACCGCCGACGTCGTGTCGGAGAATTTCCGCCCCGGCGTGATGGAGCGGCTGGGTCTCGGCTACGAGCGGCTCAAGGCCTTGAAGCCGTCGCTGATCTTCGCCTCGGCCTCGGGCTTCGGCGCGAGCGGGCCCTATGTCGAGCGCCCGGGCCAGGACCTGATGATCCAGGCCATGTTCGGCCTGGCGCAGATCACCGGCGACATCGAGCGCGGGCCGCGCACCGTCGGCGTGTCGGCCGCGGACCATCACGGCGCGGCGCTGTTCGCGCTCGGCATCGCCGCGGCGCTGGTCCGCCGCGCGCGCACCGGCCAGGGCTGCCGCGTCGACGTCAACCTGATGCAGGCCTCGATGGACCTGCAGGCCGAGTCGATGACCTGCTTCTACAATGGAGGCCCGTCGGCGAGCGAAGTGCCGCCGAAATACGTGGCGGGCTGGTACTACCCGGCGCCCTACGGCATCTACCCGACCAAGGACGGGCATCTCGCCATCTCGCTCGGCAGCCTGGAGACGCTGGCCAAGGCGCTCGGCGATCCGCGCATCGCCACGGTCGGCGACGCCGAGGCGTTCGGCGCGCGGCGCAGCGAGCTGGCGGACATGGTCGCCGCCTGCACGCGCCGGCGCACCAACGCCGAGTGGATCGCGATCATGGAGCCGCTCAAGATCTGGCACGGGCCGGTGCGCGGCTATGCCGAGGTCGCCCGGGACCCGCAGGTGAAGCACAACAAGGCGCTGGTGACGGTGAAGGGCGCCACCGGCACGCCGCTCACCTTCGTCAACCACCCGATCCAGTACGACGGCCATGCGGCCGAGGTCGGCCTGCCGCCGCAGCCGCTCGGCGCGCAGACCGCCGAGGTGCTGTCGGAGCTCGGCATCGGCGCGGCGGAGCAGGACGCGCTGGAGAAATCCGGCGTGATCAGGCGACACCGCGCCTGATGTGAGGGGCAGCCACCGTCAGCCGAATACCCTGTCTGTGCGCGAAACTATTTCAGTATTCTCGTACGGCCAATCGGCCTTGTTACCGTATCCAGTGCTATCCCCTGTTTCAGCAGGTGCATGATTCCGACTGCTTCCAGGTAATTGTCCGCGCGAAAGAACTTTCCGTGTTCGAAATCGAGCTCGTCCAGATCGTTCTTCATGATGTTTCTATTCCTCACTGCGATGATCGGTATGCCTTGCTCCATGCAGGCCAGGACGGGCAAGCCCACGCAACCATCGGGAACAAGCACACAAGATACATCCTCGGCATTGAGTCCCTTCTCGTAGGATACGATCCTTGGACTCCTGTGCAGGCCCTTTAAGAGGCAATGAATGTGCCGAATCGAACCGGAAACGGCAGCCAGTCGCGGCTCGAAAACTCCATGATGCTGGATGTCCTTCTGAGGGGCAGGGGCGTGAGCACATGGCTTGTTGAAAAGCTCTACAACGGCGTGTGTCATCATCGCTTCGATGCCGCCGGTCGGGTTCACTGCAACATCTTGATATTCTCTGTTGGCATTAAAATACTCGCGATACCAAGCCGTGTCCCTCTCGATATGGGTTGATAGGGCTATTGCTTGATAGCATGCGCCATATTTATCGATGGCCTCAAACAGATTTTCCATATCCTCCAGCGTACCCACTGCTCTGCCAGACTTGGACAGCCCGACCTTGCAGGACGTCAATTTCTCCATCTCGAATATATCCGAATCAATGCCAATCGTAATCCTTGCCGTGGAAACAGCGTTCCGTATTTCCTCGTTGTATCGGAGGGCACCCTTGTCGACCAGGGTCAAAATCCTGTTTGCTCTCACTCTTCGCAGGCCGACTTGCCCCATGAGAAATCGGGTAATAATGCTGCCTTCGACATAAAGGGTGTTTTCGGTCATTTCATTATAGTCGGTAGCATTGACGACGTTGGGATGCGTAATCAGCGTGTCGCAAGCGGAAGCCACCAACCTGGACACCGCATTTGCATCCCCCTCGTGACCACCGATCTCGCATCCGATGCCTGTCGGAATTAGGAGGACCGCGTTGAAGCGGGATGTGTTTTCGCAGTCGCGTCGGCGAAACGTGAATATGCCGTGCCGTTTCGCCGCGAACCGCGAGCCGGAATCATCGGCTTCCAGAAAATCGACTTCCAAGAACCGGTACCGATCGTCACAACCAGAAACGATGAAGCGAATGGCGAATTCGCCATGCTCTCTGGTCAATGCGTCCAGGTATTCAAACGACAACTTCTGCGCTTTGTTTATTCGTATCTCCTTGTTGTAGACCCTCATGATTTCTTCTCTAAGAGGCGATATTCAAATGATGCGGAACGCGTGCATGGCCATATCGAAATGCAATTCTAGACCAAGGAAGGGATGTTCCAAAATCCGCCTCGCTGACGCTGGGGCAAGACTCCAAGCTTGGCGTTTCACGACCCTTCGGGCGCAGCGAGCGGGTGCGGATGGACGAGCCGGCGGGCAGCGGTCTCAACGAACTTCCATCACGGGTCATCAGCCAGTACCTTCGCGTATCCGTCAGACAGCCGGCGCCGGACCGGTCGACGCGCGCACCATCAGCTTGGCCGGCACCTCGGTCACGCGCTGCACCGGGCGGCCGTTGAGGCGGGCGACCAGGTGGTCGGCGATGGCGGTGCCAAGCTCCGCCGCGGGGATGTGCATGGTCGTCAGCGGCGGGTCGAGATGCGCCACCGGGTCGAGGTCGTCGAAGCCGGTGATGGACAGCTTGTCCGGCACGCGGATGCCGAGCGCACGCGCCTCGAACACCGCGCCCATGGCCTGCATGTCCATGGTGCAGGCGACCGCGGTCAGCCGCGGGTTGATCTGCAGGAGCGAGCGCAGCGCCATGCGCCCGCCGTCGACGGTGTACGGATGCATCGCGACCAGGTTCTCGGGGATCGGCAGGCCGCGCCGCTCGGCGGCCTCGCGGAAGCCGCGCAGGCGGATGACGTTGCGGTCGCTGAACTCGAGCGGCGGGCAGATCAGGCCGATCTCGCGATGGCCGAGGTCGATCAGATAGTCGACGACCTGGGCCGCCGCGGCCTGCTGGTCGAAGCCGATGCAGGGATGATGGCTGTTGCGCCGCGTGACATAGGTGTTGACGTAGGGCACGCGCATCTTGGCCAGCAGGTCGTAGGTCTCGCGCCGGTGGCGGAAGCCGACCAGCACGACGCCGTCGACGCCGCGCTCGACCAGCTTGCGCACCTGGCGGGCCTCCAGCTCGGGGGCGTTGCCGGAGTTGGCGATCAGCAGCGTGTAGCCGTACTCCTCCAGGCGCTGCTGCAGGGTGACGACGCCGGCGGCGAAGATGCCGATGCCCAGCGTCGGCACGATCGCGCCGATCGTGTGTGTGCGGCTCGACGCAAGCGCGCGCGCGGCGCCATTGGGCACATAGCGCAGCCTGTCGAGCGCCGCCTGGATGCGCGCGCGCAAGATGGGGCTCACCTTCTGCGGCGTGTTGAGGGCGCGCGAGACGCTGGCGGTCGACACGCGCGCGCTGCGCGCCACGTCGATCAGCCGCGCATGCGCGCGTTCCTGGCCGCGGGCGCGCCTGGTAGCCGGCATGTGAACGCCTCCCACCTTACCCTCGGCCGCTCCGGATTCGATCCGTATTGTCCACAAGGGCAGCCATGATCCTGCGGCATCCCACCGCGACATCGCAGACGTTGTCAACAATGTCACCAGCGGCTAGTCTCGCTGGGGAGCCACCCGGTCATTGAAGCGGATGTAAACGGTTGCAGCAAGCGCCGTCGCGCATGCGCCGCAGGATCCGGGGGCCGAGAACGCCGCTCGAGCCTCGCATGCGAACGAGGCCGACGGCCCGAACTTCCACTTCCCCTAGGGAGGGACTTTGATGCTATCGCCAATCCGCGCCACTCGACGGCATCTGCTGTCGTGCCTCGCCGCGCTCGGCCTCGCCGCGGTGCTGCCTGCCGCCGCCGAGGCGCAGGTCGAGCTGAAGGTCGGCTACATGAAGCATCCGATCCAGGACGCTTCGCTCGACATGATGGAGAAATGGGCCAAGGCCAACAACGTGAAGTTCACGCGCGTGCCGATGGCCTACAACGTGTTCCAGGAGAAGGTCACCGCGACCCTGACCACGCAGGGCGACCAGTTCGACCTGATCTGGCACAACGACGACTGGGGCCAGCTCTGGGAGAAATGGCTCGAGCCCACCGACGACGTCAAGGGCATGGAGAACGTCGACAAGTGGCCGCTCGACGCGTTCTGGAGCGCGGAGAAGAAGATGACCGTGGTGCCGATGGTGCACACGGTCGGCACCTTCTTCTACCGGTCCGACCTGCTGAAGCCGAACGAGGTGCCGAAGACCTGGGCCGAGCTGGTCACGGTCAGCCAGAAGCTGCAGAAGGAAGGCAAGGTCAAGTGGGGCTATGTCGGCGGCATGGCGATGAACAACACCTGGTTCGCCCAGTGGTGGACCATGTGGACCAACAACTGCGACATCTTCTATCCGCTGCTGGAACGCGACAACGCCAAGCTGAAGGCCGGCGGCTTCAAGTCGGCGCTGGCCGATCCCTGCCACAAGGAGACGATCGAGTTCTGGTGGGACGCGCTGCACAAGCACAAGATCAGCCCGGAGGCGATGACTTCCTACGGCCGCAACGAGGCCAACGCCATCTTCATGGCGGGTGATGCCGCCTTCACGCTGGTCGACTCGACGCACTATGGCGAGTTCAATGATCCGGCGAGGTCCAAGATCGTCGGCAAGGTCGGCATGGCGCCGTTCCCCATGGGCCCGCGCGCCAAGGCCCACACCTCGTGGAACGAGATCTGGGGCTGGGGCATCCCGAAGGGGTCGCCGGCGGAGAAGAAGAAGCTGACCAAGCAGATGCTCTCGGCCATGCTGGCCGACGAGGAAGGCCAGATCACGCAGTGGAAGAAGACGGGCGGCCCGCCGCCGAACGTCAAGGTCTGGGACAAGATCGCGGCGCAGGACCCGGTCTTCAAGCAGCTGAAGCACGCGGTGTTCGACCAGAAGCCGATCACGCATTCGGCCTACTACTTCGCGCAGTGGCCGGCCGTGCATAAGGCCTATTCCGACGCGACCATCAAGGCGCTGTCGGGCAAGCGCGAAGACATCGGCAAGGTCCTGGAGGAAGGGGCGCCGCTGGTGACCAGGGCGGCGACGAACTGACCTGACCCCGGCGCTCCGCCCGCTCGGGTCCCACGGGCCCGGGCGGGCGGAGCCTCTTTCATGGCATCGGTGCCCGTGAGCATTTCCGCGCTCGACCTCGACCGTCCGCCCAAGCGCCGCCTGTTCGGCGAGCGGCAGCGATTCATGCTGCTGCTGATCGCACCGGCGGCGGCGGCGCTCGCCTTCTTCCAGATCCTGCCGATCATGACCGGCGCGAACGCCAGCTTCCGCGACTGGTCGCTGCACGACCCGCAGATGACCTGGGTCGGGTTCAAGCACTATATCTACGTCCTGACCGACGCCGGCTTCGTGTGGACGGTGATGCCGAACACCATCTTCTTCATGGTGGTCAGCGTCGCCTGCTCGCTCGTCTTCGGCCTTGCCCTGGCGCTGCTGCTCAACCGGAATTTCCCCGGCCGCGCGGTCGTGCAGACGATCCTGCTGTTGCCGCTGATGGTGGCGCCGGTGGTCGCCGCGATCATGATCCGCTGGATGTTCAACGACCAGTTCGGCATCGTGAACGTCGTGCTCGAGTTGTTCGGCCTGCCCGGCCAGCCCTGGCTCGCGCAGCGCTGGTCGGCCTTCAGCGTGATCCTGTTCGCCGACATCTGGCTGTGGACGCCGTGGTTCGCGCTGCTGCTGCTGGCCGGATTGCAGAGCCTGCCGCGCGAGCCGTTCGAGGCCGCGGCGATCGACGGCGCCTCGCGCTGGCGCGTGTTCCGCTACCTGACCGTGCCGATGCTGCGCCCGGTGATGGTCGTGTGCATCGTGATCCGCGCCATCGACGCGTTCCGCACCTTCGACATCGTCTGGACCATCTCGCAGGGCGGCCCGGCGCGCTCGACCGAGCTGTTCAGCATCTACGCCTACATCGAGGCGTTCCAGGCGATGAACTTCGCCCGCGGCTCGGCCGCGGCGATGATCGGCGCGGCAGTCATCGTCGTGCTCGCCATGATCATCTTCCGCGTGCTCAACCGCTGGTCCGAGGTGTCGAAATGACCGCGACGTCCTTCGACACGCCGGTGCCGCCGCGCAAGGGCTTCTTCGCCGCCCTGGCGCCGGGCGGCGGCAAGATCCTGTTCGCGCTGGTCGTGGCCGGCGTCGCGTTCCTGTTCGCCTTCCCGGTGCTGTGGGTGCTGCTGACCTCGCTCAGGCCCGCCTCCGGCGTGTTCTACGTGCACAGGGGCACCGAGTTCACCCTGCACAACTTCGTCGAGGTGCTGCAGCAGGAGAGCGTCTACAACGCCTTCATCAACAGCTTCGCAATCTCGACCTTCGCCACGATCCTGTCGCTCGGCGTCACGGTGACCAGCGGCTACATGCTGTCGCGTTTCCGCGGGCCCGTGCCGAGCGTATGGTTCGCGATCATCTACGTGCTGCGCTGCGTGCCCTACATCTCGTGGGTGCTGCCGCTGTTCTTCGTCACACGCCAGCTCGGCATCTTCGACACCTATTGGGGCCTCCTGCTGCCGCACGTCGCCGTGCATGTCTGCTTCTTCTCCTGGATCATGAAGGGCTTCTTCGACGGCATCGACCCGTCGATGGAATACGCGGCGCTGATCGACGGCTGCACGCGCTGGGGCGCCTTCTTCCGCGTCGCCATGCCGGCGGCCGTGCCGGGCCTGACGGCGCTGGCGATCCTGTGCTGGCTCTACACCTGGAACGAGTTCCTGTTCGCGCTGCTCTTGACCTCGCACCGGACGCCGATCCTGACCGTGGTCATGGCGCAGTTCGTCCACGAGCTCGGCATGGAGTGGCACCTGATGAGCGCGACGGCGATCCTCGCCCTGATCCCGGCGCTGATCGTGACGGTGTTCGGGCAGAAATACGTGATCCGGGGCTTGCGCGTGTGAACCATGGCTGAAGTGATCCTCAAGAACGTCGGCAAGTCCTACGGCACGGTGGTCGCCGTCCGCGACGTCAACCTGACCATCGCCGACGAGGAGTTCGTCGTGCTGGTCGGCCCGTCGGGCTGCGGCAAGTCGACGACGCTGCGCATGGTGGCGGGGCTGGAGGAGATCACCGCGGGCGTGATCGCGATCGGCGGCAAGGTGGTGAACGAGCTGCCGCCGAAGGACCGCGACATCGCCATGGTGTTCCAGAACTACGCGCTCTACCAGCACATGACGGTGCGCGACAACCTCGCCTTCGGCCTGCGCAACCGCAAGGTGCCCGAGGCCGAGATCGACAAGCAGATCGCCTACGCCGTGAAGATGCTGGGCATCGAGCCGCTGCTCGAGCGCCGGCCGCGCCAGCTCTCGGGCGGGCAGCAGCAGCGCGTCGCGCTCGGCCGCTGCCTGGTACGCAATCCCAAGGTGTTCCTGTTCGACGAGCCGCTCAGCAACCTCGACGCGCAGCTGCGCAGCCAGATGCGGCTGGAGCTGAAGGAGCTGCGCAAGCGCGTGCCGACGACGTCGATCTACGTGACGCACGACCAGGTCGAGGCGATGACTCTCGGCGATCGCATCGTCGTCATGAAGGACGGGCTGGTGCAGCAGGTCGGCACGCCCCTCGACCTCTATCGCCGGCCCGCCAACCGCTTCGTCGCCGGCTTCATCGGCTCGCCGGCGATGAACTTCATCGACGTCAAGGTCAGCGCCACCGAGACGCAGGCCACGGTGGCCGCCGAGGGACTGTCGCTGAGCTTCACGGGCCAGAAGGCGGCGACGTTGCGCGGCCGCGCCGGCAAGACCGTGGTCATGGGCGTGCGCCCGCAGCATCTGCTGCTCGACGGCTCCGACGCGGACGGGCTCGTGCGCTTCGCCGCGACGCTGTCGACGTCGGAGCAGCTCGGCGACCAGCAGCTGCTCGACCTGCGCGTCGGCGGCACCGCCATCCGCGTCGCCGGCATCGACCCGGCGATGACCTTGGCCGAGGGCACCGAGCTCAAGCTCGGCGCCATGCCGGACAACGTGCATTTCTTCGATGCCGAGGGCGGCCAGGTCCTGCCATGAACGACCCGAAATGAGCGGCGCGACATGAGCGAGAAGCCTGCCGGCGTGCTCGGCGGCATGAAGGTCCTGAGCTTCTGCCACTATCTCCAGGGCCCGGCGTGCACGCAGTACCTGGCGGACATGGGCGCGGACGTGGTCAAGGTCGAGCCGCGCGACGGCGCCTTCGAGCGCCATTGGGCCGGCGCCGACCGCGCCAAGATCGACGGGGTCAGCGCCTTCTACATCGTCGCCAACCGCGGCTCGCGCAGTCTGGCGCTCGACCTCAAGCACCCCGCGGCCAAGCCGGTGGTCGAGGCGCTGATCAGGCGCAGCCACGTCGTGGTCGAGAATTTCCGCGCCGGCGTGCTCGATCGGCTGGGCTTCGGCTACGCGCAGGCGCACGCGATCAAGCCGGACATCGTCTACGCCTCGGCCAGCGGCTACGGCAGCGACGGCCCGTTCAAGGACCGCCCGGGCCAGGACCTGCTGATCCAGGCCATGAGCGGGCTGGTGCATGCGACCGGCGTGCCGTCCAGCGCGCCGACGTCGGTCGGCTGCGCGGTCGCCGACCAGCACGGCGGCGCGCTGCTGGCGCTGGGCATCGTCGGCGCCTATGCGAAATGGCTGGCGACCGGCGAGGGCACGCGGGTCGAGACCAGCCTGCTCGCCGCCGGCATCGACCTGCAGGGCGAGGCGCTGACCACGTATTTCGCCGCCGGCCGCGGCCCCGGCATCTTCGAGCGCGACCGCCATCTCGGCACCTGGTTCCACGAATCGCCCTACGGCATCTATCGCCTGGCCGACGGGCAGCACGTGGCGCTGTCGATGAACGACCCGGCCAAGCTCGCGCGGGCGCTGGACAGCAAGCGCATCGAGGGACTGGTCGGCATCAACCGCTACGACGACCGCGACCGCCTCGCCGTCGCCGTGGCGCGCGAGCTCGCGAGCCGCACGCTCGACGCGCTGAGCGGGCCGTTCGACCGCGAAGGCATCTGGTACGCCCGCGTCGACGACTACGAGGCGCTGCGCCGCAACCCCCAGGTCGTCCATGCCGGCCTGCTGCGCGAGATTCCCGCCGGCAGCGGCACCGCCGTCGTCGTCGGCCATCCCGTGCGTTACGACGGCGCCGCGCCCGCGTCTACCGCCTTCGCGCCTCGCCACGGCGCGCATACGCGCGACGTGCTGGCCGAGCTCGGCTTCGAGGCCGCGGCGATCGACGACCTTCTCAGGAGCGGCGCCGCCTTCGCCCCGGCGGAGCCCGCCGAGGTTTCGTGAATCTGTAACGGAGCGACCACCATGAGCGATTTCCACGTACAGGTCGGCGACACCGTCAGCTTCTCCAAGACGGTCGGCGAGAGCGACATCTACCTGTTCGCCGGCATCACCGGCGACCTGTCGGGCAACCACGTCAACGACCAGTTCATGTCGAAGTCGAAATACGGCAAGCGCATCGCTCACGGCGTGCTGCTGGTCGGCTTCATGTCGACCTGCTCGACCATGGTGTGCGAGAAGAGCCTGGCCAAGGGCATCGACGAGACGCCGGTGTCGCTCGGCTACGACCGCATCCGCTTCCTCGGGCCGGTCTTCATCAACGACACCGTGACCGTCACCTATAAGATCGCCGAGATCGACGCGGTGAAGCGCCAGTCGAAGTCGGCGATCGAGGTGCACAACCAGCGCGGTGAGCTGGTCGCCGTCGCCTCGCATATCCTGCGCTGGGTCAAGAACCCGGCCGTGGCGAAAGCCGCGGAGTAGCGCCGCGCATGGCCCGCAACGCGCCGCCGAAGATCGTCTCGGTTTCCAGCTGCACCGTCCGGGTGCCGCTCGACAACGTCACGTCCTTCGCCACGCGCACCGTGTCGGCGCGCGACTACGCGCTGGTCAAGATCGCGACCGACGACGGAGTCGAGGGCATCGGCTTCTGCTACGGCGGCAGCAAGGCCGGTCGGCTGGTGACGGTCGCGGTGCGCGAGCTGCTGGCGCCGCTGCTGGTCGGCCAGGACCCGCTCGGCGTCGAGGGCCTGTGGCAGCGCATGTACCAGGAGGCGCTGCTGCAGGGCCGCGTCGGCGCGGTCATGCGCGCGATCAGCATCCTCGACACCGCGATCTGGGACCGCAATGCGCGGGCATCAGGCCTGCCGCTGCACAAGTACCTGGGCGCCGCGCATCTCGACCGCGTGCCGGCCTATGCCAGCGGCGGCTACTACCTCGAGGGCAAGACGCCGGAGAAGCTGGGCGAGGAGATGGCCTCCTACGTCGCCAAGGGATTCAGGGCGGTGAAGATGAAGGTCGGCCGCCTGTCGCCGGCCGAGGAGGAGAAGCGCATCGCAGCCGCGCGCAAGGCGGTCGGGCCCGACGTGCTGCTGATGCTCGATGCCAACAACGCGTGGTCCGACCTGCCGACGGCGCTGCGCTACATGGCGCGCTACGAGCCCTACGATCCCTACTGGATCGAGGAGCCGTTCGGACCGGACGACATCGAGAACCACGCGCGCCTGGCCGAGCGCACCAAGGTGATCGTCGCGACCGGCGAGATCGAGGCCGGGCGCTGGCGCTTCCTCGACCTCCTGCGCCAGCGAGCGGCGCAGATCCTGCAGACCGACGCCTGCGTCTGCGGCGGCGTCACCGAGTTCAGGAAGATCGCCGCCACGGCCGACAGCTTCAACGTCACGCTCTGTCCGCACTGGTTCCACGACCTGCACGTGCACCTGGTCGCGGCGACGCCGAACTGCCGCTTCGTCGAGTTCTTCCCCGACGACCAGGTGCTCAATTTCCGCCGCCTGGTCGACCGTCAGCTCGCCTACAGGGACGGCGACCTGCTGCTGCCGACCGAGCCGGGCCTGGGATTCGGCTTCGACGCCAAGGCGGTGGCGCGCTGGGCCGTCGATCCCTGGGCCGAGACGCGCTGACCGCATTGCCATGAGCGACGCAACCGGACGCATCGCGCTCGTCACCGGGTCGGGCAGCGGCATCGGCGCGGCCATCGTGCGGCGCCTCGCCGCGCCGGGTGTCGCGATCATGCTGCACGCCAAGACCAACCAGGCCGGCTGCGAGCGCGTGGCCAGGGAAGCCGAGGCCAAGGGCGCGCGCACGGCGATCATGCTCGCCGACCTGGCCGAGCCGGGCGCCGGCGCGCGCCTGGTCGAGGCCACGGCCAAGGCGTTCGGCGGGCTCGACGTGCTGATCGCCAATGCCGGGTTTCCCAACCGGCACGCCATCGGCACGCTGACCCGCGCCGAACTCGACGAGCTCTACGGCGTGATCCTGGCCGGATTCTTCGACATGGCCACGGCCGCGCGACCCTGGCTGGAGAAGGCGCGCGACGGGCGCGTGGTCACGATCGGAACGCACAACGCCCATGTCTTCCGCAACGACTACCCGTTCTTCCCCGGCTCGGGCGCGATCAAGCTGGGGCTCGAGGCGATGACGCACGCCTTCGCCGTGCAGATGGCGCCCTTCGCCGTCACCGCCAACTGCGTCGTTCCCGGCCTGATCCGCAAGACCGAGGGGCCGCAGTTCCTGACGCCGGAGGAATGGCGCGACCTGGCCGTGAAGGTGCCGCTCGGCCGCATCGGCGAGCCGGACGAGGTGGCCGCGGTGGTCGCGTTCCTGGTCTCGAAGGAGGCCGGCTACGTGACCGGCCAGAGCATCCACATCAACGGCGGCCTCATCTGAGCCGCACGAGCACCAGGCCGCCGAGCAGCGGCAGCGCGCCGGCGGCGATGAAGGCCGGCGCGTAGCTGCCGGTCCAGCCGACGATCAGCGCGAAGACGAACGGGCCGACCACGTAGCCGATGAAGGTGAGGAAGGTCGAGCCCGAGGTCGCCTCGCCTACCGCCTCGGGCCTGGCCGTCGAGGCCACCTCGGCCAGGTAGACGCCGTTCCACGTGCCGACCGTGAGGCCCGCGAGGGCCGAGGCGGCGGCGATCGCCGCGGGCGGCCAGGCCGGCGTGATCAGGGCCGTGACGATCATCATCGTGCCGGAGCCGACCGCCAGCAGCAGCAGCATGCGCACGCCCGAGCCGAGCCGGTCGGCGATCCAGCCGACGAACACGCGCCCCGGCACGCCGACGCCCTGGCCGAGGGCGAACAGGCTGCCGGCGGCGGCGAGCGACAGGCCGATCTCGACGTTGAGGAACGTCGCCTGGAACGAGAACAGGCAGCCCTGCGCGATGGCGAAGGCGAAGCCGACCGCGCTCAGCCGCGTCAGGCGCGGCGACGCGGTCACCGCGCGGAAGGGCTGGCGCAGGTTGTCGAGCGACAGCAGCGTCGCGACCGACAGGCGCGTGCCGACGGCGCGGTCGGCGTCGAACGAGGCGCGCCAGGGCTGCACGGCGAACACCGGCAGCAGCGCCAGCAGCGCGGCGAGCGCCAGCGCCGTGCGCCAGCCGAACGCGGCGACCAGCGGCGGCACCAGCAGCCCGGCCAGCGCGCCGCCCAGCGGCACGCCGGCCTGCTTGATGGAGAAGATGACCCCGCGATGCTGCTTCGGCGTGTGGCGCGCCAGCACGTCGCTGCCCGCGGGCGGCGCCGGCCCGTAGCCCAGCCCGATGAGCAGCGCCGACAGCATGATCAGCGGCCAGACCTCGGTCAGGCTCAGGAGCAGGCCGAGCGCGCCGACCAGGCCGCCGAGCTGCAGCGAGCGCACCGGGCCGAACCGGTGCAGCAGGGGCGCGCCGCACACCAGGAACCACATCGTCCCGGCCGTATGCAGCGCCGCCAGGTGGCCGATGCGCTCGGCCGGCACGCCGGCGCTCTCGGTCACCACCGGCCCGACCACCGGGATGACGCGCACCAGGAAGGCGCAGCAGAGCTGCATCAGCAGCGTGACGGCCAGCGGGCCGAACCACGGCGCGGCGACCATTTCCCCTCCCCCGCTCCGCGCCAGCCTAGCACGCGCCGGCGGGCGCAAGCGGCGATCCAGCCATGCCGCCTCTACGCTTGACCCAAGCGGGTTTCCTGAGACAGTAGCGCCCGCCGGGAGGAGAGCGATGACCGAGAAGCAACCGTCCGGACATGTGGCCGTCATCGGCGCCGGCGTGGTCGGCGCCTCGACCGCGCTGAGCCTGCGCCGCGCCGGGTTCGAGGTCACGCTGATCGAGCGCGGCGAGCCGGGCATGGGCGCGTCCTACGGCAATGCCGGCCTGCTGTCGGCCACCGGCACGGTTCCGATTTCGACGCCGGGCATGCTGTGGCAGGTGCCCAGGCTGCTCCTGAATCCGCTGGCGCCGCTCACCATCCGCTGGTCCTACCTGCCGTGGCTGGCGCCCTGGCTGTGGCGCTTCGTGCGCGCCGGCTCGCCCAGGCGCGTCGAGGAAATCTCCAAGGTGCTGGCCGGCCTCGTCGCGCACGGCCAGGACAGCTACCGCGCGCTGCTGGGCGAGGACGACTTCGCCGAGCTGACCCGGGGCGGCGGCATGCTCTACGTGTTCGAGACCGACCAGGCGTTCGAGGGCTCGCGCTGGAAGATGGATCTGCGCCGCAGCCACGGCGCCGAGGTCAACTACGTGCCGCCGGAGCAGATCCGCCAGCTCGAGCCCGCGCTGGCGCCCATCTACCGGCACGCGCTGCACGTGCCGGGCACGCGCTACGTGAAGGACCCGCTGCGCCTGACGCAGACGATCGCGCGCAAGCTCGTCGAGGCCGGCGGGCGGATCGTCACCGACGAGGTGCAGGGCATCGAGGCGAGCCCGGGAACCGCGCCCGTGGTCGTCGCCAAGGGCGGCCGGCACCGCGCCGACCGCATCGTCATCGCCGGCGGCGCCTGGTCGCGCGCGCTGGCGCGGCAATGTGGCGCCGACGTGCCGCTCGACACCGAGCGCGGCTATCACGCCATGTTCCGCACGCCCAAGATCGCGGCGCGCCTGTCCGTCATGTCGGGCGACTACGATTTCGCCGCCACGCCGATGGAGCAGGGCCTGCGCGTCGCCGGCACGGTCGAGCTGGGCGGCCTCGCGGCCGCGCCCAACTACGCCCGCGCCGAGCACCTGAAGCGGCACGGTTACCGCATGTTCCAAGGTCTCGACGGCGCCGAGGCCGAGTTCTGGATGGGCTTCCGCCCGTCCATGCCCGACTCCCTGCCGGTGATCGGGCCGGTCCCGGGCAACGACCGCGTCTACCTCGCCTTCGGTCACGGCCATCTCGGCGTCACCTTCGGCGCGGTCACCGGGCGGCTGGTCACCGACCTGATCGCCGGCCGCAAGCCCGTGGTCGACCCGACGCCGCTGCGGGCGGACCGGTTTTGATGCGGGAAGGGCGCGCCGCGGTGTGGAATCGGTATTGCGCATCACATAAGCCGTCATAGCCGGCCCCCGAGCCGGCCATGATGAACAAGAAGGACTCGACTGACGGAAATGACCACGACCAACGGCAATTCTCCCCGCCTCGGCGTCGACATCGGCGGCACGTTCACGGACGTGGCGCTGGAGACGCCCAAGGGCTGGTTCACCACCAAGGTCCTCACCACGCCGCGCGCGCCGGAGCAGGCGGTGATGCAGGCGATCCGCATCGTGCTGAACGACGCCGACGTCGAGCCCGGCACGCTCGGGCTCGTGATCCACGGCACCACGCTCGCCACCAACGCGCTGATCGAGCGCAAGGGCGCGCGCACCGCCCTGCTCACGACCGACGGGTTCCGCGACACGCTGCAGATCGCGACCGAGGGCCGCTTCGACGTCTACGACGTGAACCTCGACCTGCCCGAGCCGCTCGTCCCGCGCCACCTGCGCCTCGAGGTCAGGGAGCGCATGACGGCGCAGGGCGTGCCGCTGACCGGGCTGGACGAGGCGCTGCTGAACCGGCTCATCGACAAGCACCTGGTCCCGCACCGGATCGAGAGCGTCGCGATCGGCTTCCTGCACGCCTACGTCAACCCGGCGCACGAGAAGCGCGCGCGCG
This sequence comes from uncultured Rhodospirillaceae bacterium, assembly GCA_964557415.1. Lineage (GTDB taxonomy): Bacteria > Pseudomonadota > Alphaproteobacteria > JAEULC01 > JAEULC01 > JAEULC01. The sequence goes on along the minus strand of CAZLBB010000030.1, from coordinate 6,486 downwards.
ACCTCCTGCTGGCGCGGCTGCCGCAGCTCAGCGTGTCGCTGTCGTCGGAGGTCTCGCCGGAGATGCGCGAGTACGAGCGCTTCTCCACCACCTGCGCCAACGCCTATGTGCAGCCGCTGATGGGCTCCTACCTGCGCCGGCTGGAGGGCGAGCTCAAAGAGATGGGCATCGCCTGCCCGCTGTTCCTGATGCAGTCGGGCGGGGGTCTTACGACCATCGAAACGGCGATCCGCTATCCCGTGCGCCTCGTGGAATCGGGACCGGCCGGCGGCGCCATCTTTGCCGGGCACCTGGCGAAGCAGATGGGGCTCGACCACGTGCTGTCCTTCGACATGGGCGGAACGACGGCGAAGATCTGCGTCATCGACGACCACACGGCGCAGACCGCGCGCGGATTCGAGGTGGCGCGCGTCTACCGGTTCAAGAAAGGCAGCGGGATGCCGATCCGCATCCCGGTGATCGAGATGGTCGAGATCGGCGCCGGCGGCGGCTCGATCGCCTCGATCGACGCGCTGGGCCGTGTCGGCGTCGGGCCGGAGAGCGCCGGCTCGGAGCCGGGCCCGGCCTGCTACGGGCGCGGCGGCAGGGAGCCGACCGTGACCGACGCCGACCTCGTGCTTGGCCGCATCGACCCGCAGCGCTTCTCCGGCGGGCGCGTGACGCTCGACCCGCCGGCCGCTTCCGAGGCGCTCAACCGCGTCGTCGGCGGGCCGATGCGGCTCGAGGGGCCGCTCGCCGCCTTCGCCGTCAGCGAGATGGTCGACACCAACATGGCCAACGCCGCGCGCATCCACGCGATCGAGAGCGGCAAGGAGCTGGAGAGCCGCACGCTGATCGCCTTCGGCGGCGCGGCGCCGCTGCACGCGGCGCGGGTCGCCGACAAGCTCGGCATCGGCCGCATCGTGGTCCCGTCCGCGGCGGGAGTCGGCTCCTGCGTCGGCTTCCTGCGCGCGCCGATCGCCTTCGAGGTCGTGCGCAGCCACTACCTGCGCCTCAACGCCTTCGACCATCGCGCCGCCAACCGCGTGGTCGACGAGATGCGGCGCGAGGCGAGCGACGCCGTGCGCCGCGCCGCGCCGGACGCGAAGCTCCAGGAGCGGCTGGTCGCCTATATGCGCTATGTCGGCCAGGGCACCGAGATCACGGCGTCGCTCGACGGCAGGGCCTTCGCGCTCGACGGCGCCGAGGTGCTGCGCGCGGCGTTCGAGGACGCCTATCGCCGGCAATACAACCGCATCGTGCCGGGCTCGGCGATCGAGATCATCAGCTTCGGCCTGACCGTCTCGGCCGATGCCGCCTTCGCCGATGCCGCCGCCGTCGAGGCGACGGCCCATGCCGCCCCGGCGGCGGGCACCGTCAGGCTGTTCGATCCCGAGCAGGCGCGGCCGATCGAGGTCAGCCTCTATCGCCGCGAGGACCTGAAGCCGGGCGCGCGCCTCGCCGGGCCGGCGCTGATCACCGAGGCGCAGACCTCCACCGTCGTCGCCCAAGGCATGCAGGCCGAGATCAACCGCTTCGGCCATATCGAGTTGACGCGGACCGCCCGCTAGCCGGAGACTTCACCCATGGACACCGGACATTCCGCCCTTTCGGGCCTCTACCGCCAGATCATGTGGAACCGGCTCATCGCCGTGGTCGAGGAGCAGGCCAAGGCGCTGATGCGCACGGCCTTCTCGACCTCGGTGCGCGAGGCCGGGGACCTGTCGGCCGGCGTGTTCGACCGGCGCGGCCGCATGGTGGCGCAGGCCGTCACCGGCACGCCGGGCCACGTCAACTCGATGGCCAACGGCGTGGTGCATTTCCTCAAGAAGTTCCCGATCGACGAGATGCGCCCGGGCGACCACTTCATCACCAACGACCCGTGGCTGACCTCGGGCCATCTGCACGACATCACCGTGGTCACGCCGACCTTCGTCAATGACCGCGCGATCGCGCTGTTCGCCTGCACCATCCACGTGGTCGACATCGGCGGGCGCGGCTTCGGGCCGGACGGGCGGCAGGTGTACGAGGAAGGCATCTTCATCCCGATCATGCGGCTGGCGCGCGAGGGCCGCATGAACGAGGACCTGCTCGAGATGGTGCGCCACAACGTGCGCGAGCAGGACCAGGTGCTGGGCGACATCTTCTCCTGCGCCGCCTCGAACGAGGAAGGCGCGCGCTGCCTGGCGGCGATGATGCGCGAGTACCGCATCGACGACATCGAGGCGCTGGCCGACTACATCATCGACTCCTCGCGCGCGACGATGCTCGAGCGCATCCGCAAGCTGAAGCCCGGCACCTATCGCAGCAAGCTGCGCATGGACGGCTACGAGAAGCCGATCGACCTGGTCGCCGCCGTCACGATCGGCCATGACGGCATCCTGATCGACTACGACGGCACCTCGCCCGCCAGCCAGTTCGGCATCAACGTGGTGCTCAACTACACGCAGGCCTACACGTCGTTCGGCGTCAACTGCATCATCGGCAGCGACATCCCGAACAACTACGGCTCGCTGTCGCCGGTCACCGTCACCGCGCCGGTCGGCTGCATCCTCAACGTCGAGCATCCGGCGCCCGTGGCGATGCGCCACGCGATCGGCCATACCCTGCCCGACCTGGTGTTCGGCTGCCTCGACCAGGCGATGCCCAACGCCGTGCCGGCGCAGAGCTCGGCGTCCTTGTGGAACCCGACCTTCCGCGGCGGCGATTTCGCGGTCGACCCGGCCGAGGTCCAGGCCGCCGGCGGCAATCTGCGCAAGTTCGACGTCTTGAGCTTCCATTCCGGCGGCATGGGCGCGCGCCCCGACAAGGACGGGCTCAGCGCCACCGCCTTTCCCAGCGGCGTGCGCAACGTGGCGGTCGAGATCACCGAAAGCATCTCGCCCGTCGTGTTCTGGCGCAAGGAACTGCGCCAGGACACCGGCGGCGCCGGGCGGCAGCGCGGCGGCCTGGGGCACCGCCTGGTCGTCGGCACGGTCGACGAGACGCCGTTCAGCGTGTTCATCACCGGCGAGCGCGTCGACAACGCGCCCGCGGGCCTCAAGGGCGGCCACGACGGCGGGCACGCGCGCGTCAGCCTGCGCTCGGGCAGGAAGCTGCGCAGCAAGGGACAGCAGACCGTGCCGGCCGGCGACGCCGTGGTGCTGGAGATCGCCGGCGGCGGCGGCTACGGCGATCCGCTCGAGCGCGACCCCGCGCGCGTCGCCATGGACGTGAAGGAAGAGCTGATCTCCAAGCGCGCCGCGCGCGACGTCTATGGCGTGGTGCTGAAACGCGGCAAGGCCGACCTTGCCGCGACCGAGGCACGGCGCCAGGAGCTGCGCGGTTCCACCCCTCGCCCGCCGCAGGCGGGAGAGAGTGCCTGAGCGAAGCGAAGGCGGGTGAGGGCTGGCTCTGCGCTTCTGGCATACGCGACCGAGTCAGCTGCAAGCACCGCGCCGCGCCCTCACCCTCCCGACCGCTTCGCGCTCGGGCACCTCCCTCTTCCGCCTGCGGCGGGCGAGGGGCTGAGGACTTGCCTTTGCCCGGAAACGATGGATTGATCCCCGGACATCGTCGCGGGGAACGTTCATGACCGTCGAGACCTGGCTTGCCTTCGCCGCCGCCTCGGCGGTTCTGCTGGTCATTCCGGGGCCGACCGTTCTGCTGGTCGTCTCGTATGCGCTCGGCCACGGGCGGCGCGCGGCCTGGGGCAGCGTCGCCGGCGTGGCGCTGGGCGACTTCACGGCGATGACCTGCTCGATGCTGGGCATCGGCGCGCTGCTGGCGGCCTCGGCGGACCTGTTCACGGCGCTCAAGTGGATCGGCGCGGCCTATCTCGTCTGTCTCGGCATCAAGCTGTGGCGCGCGCCGGTTTCGGAGCGGATGGAGGGCGGCACGGAGCCGGAGACGCGGGCCGGGCGCATCCTCCTGCACACCTACGCGGTCACGGCGCTGAACCCGAAGAGCATCGTCTTCTTCGTCGCCTTCCTGCCGCAGTTCCTCGACTCCGGCCTGCCGATCGCGCCGCAGATCGTCATCTTCGAGGCGACCTTCCTGGTCCTCGCCACGCTGAACGCGCTCAGCTACGCCGTCATGGCCGCCGTCGCGCGGCGCACCATCCGCAGGCCCGCCGTGCAGCGCGCGGTGAACCGGATCGGCGGCAGCCTGCTGATCGGGGCCGGCATGGCCGCGGTCGCATGGAGGCGAGCGTCCTGAATGCCGGCGGGTCGCCGGCGTCGCCGCGCTACCCCGCCAGCACGTCGCGCGTGTGGCGCGCGATCATCAGCTCCTCGTTGGTCGGCACGACCCAGGAGGCGACCGGCCCGGGCCGGGTGATCCGGGCGCCGAGCGCGCCGGCGGCACCCTTCCCGTTGGCGGCCGCGTCCAGGCGGATGCCGAGCCACTCGAGCGCGGCGCAGACCTCTTCGCGCAGCGCCGCGTCGTTCTCGCCGATACCGGCGGTGAAAACCAGCGCGTCGAGGCCGCGCAGCGACGCGGCGAGCGCGCCGATCGCCTGCACGATGCGATAGCCGAACAGCCGGATCGCCTCGGCCGCGCGCGGATTGCGCGGCGCCTCCGCGCGGAGGCTGCGCATGTCGCTCGACAGGCCGGACACGCCGAGCAGGCCGGAGTCGTAGAGCAACATGCGCTCGACCTCGGGCCCGCTCATGCCGGCGCGGTTCACCAGGTGCAGGATGACGCCGGGGTCGAGCGCGCCGCTGCGCGTGCCCATCGGCACGCCGTCGATCGGCGTGAAGCCCATGGTCGTTGCGACGCTGCGGCCCGCATCGATCGCGCACAGGCTCGCGCCATTGCCGAGATGCGCCACGACGACGCGGCGCGCCGCCGGATCAAGGCCCGGCATCGTGGCGGCGACGTACTCGTAGGACAGGCCGTGGAAGCCGTAGCGGATGATGCCCTGCTCGGTCAGCTTGCGCGGAATGGCGAAGGTCTCGGCCTCCCAGGGCTGCGTGCGGTGGAAGGCGGTGTCGAAACAGGCGACCTGCGCCAGGCCGGGCATGGCGCGGGCGATGGCGCGGATCGGCGACAGGTTGTGCGGCTGGTGCAGCGGGGCGAGCGGCGCCAGCGCGTCGAGGCGGCCGAGGATCGCCTCGTCGAGGCGCACCGGCCGCGCGAAGTCGCGCCCGCCATGCACCACGCGATGGCCGCAGGCGAGCAGCCGTCGCCCGCCGGTCGCGCCGGCGATCCAGTCGAGCAGGAACCGGGTCGCCGCTTCGTGGCCGAGCGTCCCGCCCGGCGGCCAGCGCCGCTCCTCGAGCTTGGCCCCGGCGCCGTCGCGCGCGATGAAATGCGGGCCGGTGAACAGGCCCTCGATCTGGCCGCGATGCCGCAGGACCGGGTCGGCGCCGCCCGACGGCTCGTCGAACAGCGAGAACTTCAGGCTGGACGAGCCGGCGTTGAGGACCAGGAACAAGCGGGCTTCCCCCGGAACGGAGCGCTTCCGGGTCTAACGAAATCCGGCAGAGGTGGAAAGCGCCGCGAACGAGCCGGTGCCCTTCAAACGGAAGGAGGGGTGGCCCTTCGAGGACCACCCCTCCTCCGACACGAAGCCCGCGGCTCGGGGGGACAACAAACGAGACGCCTGCTCCGCTCGTCCGGCTCGATCCCGGCTTGGCCCGCCGTCCGCGGCGGCTCGCCGTTCTCGATGGCTTAACTATAGGAGCGCTGCCTGAACGCCGGCTGAACCGCGGATGAACCGCAGATGAACGCCCGCGCCGCGCGCGCTGACTCGCCTCCCCGAACTTGTGGATGGCCGGCCGGAATCGGCGGCCGGCCAGCGATTCTGTTCCTAAATCTAGTGGGTTAACCTGTGGACATACCTTATCTTGTATTCAAAACCGCCTAGATGTACCATCCCTATGTCGGTCTTGGGGTTATGGGGGCATGTCCCAAGCCGACCCGGCAACCTGAAGACGAGGTCAGGATATGTGGACGGAACAACGCGTCGCTGATCTTCGGCGGCTCTGGTCCGAGGGGTTGAGCGCAAGCCAGATCGCTCGCCGCCTGGGGAATACCACGCGCAACGCCGTGATCGGCAAGGTGCACCGGCTCGGGCTGGCCAGCCGGCAGCCGCAGCCGACCTGGGACGCCAACCAGGCCATGCGGCTGACCGAGCAGATGTGCCGCTGGCCGATCGGCCATCCCGGCGAAGTGAGCTTCCGCTTCTGCTGCAAGAAGGCCGAGCAGGGCAAGCCCTATTGCGAGGAGCATTGCCAGATGGCCTACCGTCCGAAGGACAGCAGCGCCTCGGCGGCGGCCTGACGCTTCCGACATCGCCTCGGCAGAGGGGAGTTCGCCGGGATTCCGGCGTCGGGGGCCGGTGGCTTCGATGCCGCCGGCCCTGCGCGATGAGCGAATCAGTTCGACTGGGCAGGCGGCAGCGCCGGTAGCGGCGCCGACGTGACGCCGGTGGACGGCGCCGGCGTCGGGGGCGCCGGCACGCTTGGCACCGTCGCGGGCGCAGCCGGCTGCGGCGCTGCGGCGGCGGGCGCCGCACCCGCAGGC